>CBDVAV010000001.1:0-32550 GCA_965372055.1 uncultured bacterium
AAGTCATTCCTGCGAAGGCAGGAATCCAGAATAACATGAATAAATATTTCGTTTACATCTTGACAAGTAAACGGAACGGGAATTTTTACATATGTATGACCAATGATGTTGAAAGACGGGTATATGAACATAAGGTGGGGATAATAAAGGATAAAAAGTTTATTGTAACGTTATTCCTGCGAAGGCAGCAATCCAGAGCAATATGAATAAATATTTCGTTTACATCTTGGCAAGTAAACGGAACGGCCCTCTTTACATAGGTATGACCAATGATGTTGAAAGACGGGTATATGAACATAAGGTGGAAATAATAAGGATAAAAATATTATTGTAACGTCATTCCTGCCTTCGCAGGAATGACGTTAAAGCAAAAGTGTTAAAACTATGCATACATATCTTCAAAAAATAATCAGTAGTAAGCATAAATAAGCAAAATGAAACCAAGACCATACATTCTGGCAGAAACAAATTGGAAATTTGTTAAGGAAACCAACTTTAATGTGGCAGTTCTTCCATGGGGAGCTACTGAGGCCCACAATTATCATTTGCCCTACGGCACTGATAATTACCAGAGCGATTATATTGGTGAAAAAAGTGCAGAATTAGCCTGGAAGAAAGGCGGGAAAGTAATTCTTTTGCCAACTGTTCCTTTTGGGGTAAATACCGGTCAACTGGATATAAAACTTTGCCTGAATATTAACCCTAGTACCCAATTCAGTATTCTAAAGGATCTGGTGAAGGTGCTGACAAATCATAATATCAAAAAGCTGGTGATCCTCAATGGCCATGGAGGAAATGATTTCAAGCCCTTGATCCGAGAGCTGTATGATACTTACCCAGAGGTTTTTATTTGTTGTGTTAACTGGTACCAGGCCACCAACCTCAAAGACTATTTTGATGAACCCGGTGATCATGCCGGCGAAATGGAAACCAGTAACATGATGCACATCACCCCGGAGTGGGTATTACCTCTTGAGGAAGCAGGCAGCGGTAAAGCAAAGAATTTCAGATTTGATGCATTCAAAGAAGGGTGGGCCTATTCACAAAGATTGTGGACAAAAATAACCGAGGATACAGGCGTGGGCAATCCCAAAGGAGCATCCGCCGAAAAAGGTGTAAAGCACCTGGATGCTTGTGTAGGGAAAATTGGAAATTTCCTGTTCGAGTTGTCCGAAACTGAGTTGGAGGATTTGTACGAGTAGGTAATCTTAGAGATCCATAATCCTTACCCCCTTTACCTACTCTACACTTAAATTTTCCAGATATAACTTTTTATTAATAAAATCAATTTCCATGGTCTTAAATTGACTAAAGAAGCTCATCCCTAACAGAATCCCACTTTTTTCAAGTCCCATCCTTTTGGTAGCAAATAAGCTGGAAATGATCAATAACGGGACATCCTTAAATAAATCATTTTCAATCTTAATTTCTGAAATTTGCCCCTCGATGGCATCCGATTTTTCACCACTGAGTCCACCAACACCACTATTACCAATAGTTGAGTATTCAATGTGGTTATTGACAACCAAACTACTTGCAATCACCGATCTTCTGGCACCAATATCAATAAGGAAATCTATTGGGACATCTTGTATTACACCTTTTATGAACAGAAGATTATACGCGGTATTTAATGAAAAATTATGATCAAATGAGTTTATATCTCTGTCTTCCTGGTTCATAAACTTAACCATACCCCTTTCTTCATTAATTCTCTCTATCCTAATAATTTCTGCTTGTTTCAAAATTTCAATACCAATAACACCAATGATATGATGTTTTTGAAGGAATTCCGGAAAATCCCTTAATACACTTATTTCAAGATCAACTAGCTTTATGTCGCCCATCTCAAATGATGAAAGTTGAGCAACCCCTAAAAAATTATCATCTTCAACTACTCCTGTAGCCGCCAACATTTGGCCTTTATTTTCGGTTGATCCTTCTTTGGAATAAGCAATTGAAGTCAATTTGGAAATCTTTATGTTTTCTGGCAAAGCCCTTTGTATGAGAACAAGACCTCCTGAAGCCCCGGTGTCAAGTATATATTTCCCAACCTTACCACTTGGAAGTTTAGCCTCAACCACTATCCAACTATCGATTTTCTCAAATGGTACACTCCCTGATATTACTTTAGTTGGGATGTTTATTCTTGTTTCCAGTGTAATTGAATAATCATTTGAATCCATGGGGATCATTCCTCCAAATATATCTATTACAGGACCGTCATCTTCGTTAATAACATCATAATTATCAATAATAAATGCCTGTTTATAGCCTTTTCCATTAATAACATTCACCCTTATCTGGTACTTTTTAAGATCATCATATAAAATAGAAGGGTATGATTTTTCTTCCCCATCGCCTGTTTTATATGTTATGTGTAGTGTGCCATTACTGTTTTTAACAATGATTGCTCCTTCTCTGTCCGATGGTTTGACAAAATTCGCAGCTTTCCCTTCGCTTAGTGGAAGAATAGTGGTGATTATGGAAGGATCAGTTAATATCTTGATTTGATCTTTTTCAATATGTATTTTTTCAAAGACCACTTCATTAGCATGTTCTTTGACAACAATTATTGTGATACCTTTTCCTGATAGTTTTTGGGCATTACAGATTTGTCCACTCAAGAAAAGCCCCAAAAGCAAAAGTCCTAATGCAAATTTCATTATATCATATATGTTTATGATGGCAATATATAGAAGGTGATGCAATTAAATACTAGAAGTATAGTTAAGAAGTGTTAACAATAGTTAATAACAGTTAAACTGGATTGTCTGAAACTGAATTAGAGGATTTGTACAAGTAGGAAGGGTATAGGTTTTAATACAATGTTTATAAGGATTTATACTTAGGAAATAAATCTTCACTAATATAGCAGCACACCACAAGTCATTCCTGCCCCGTAATAAATACGGGGCAGGAATGACTTCAGGAGAAGCTGTGGAGTTTCTTAAACATTCCTTCATTATACTACTCATTTCTCCATATTTTACTTTGGATCTCAGGTCAACTGATAACAAATGCAACCCATGTACTTCTAGCGACTCAGCCACACTTTCATCTCCTCGCTGGCCTCCAATTTTTCTATCTCTGCCCGGGCCTTTTCTACTTGTTCCCGACCTTGCTGAATGATCTGTTGAAATCTGGGGTCATCCCACAGGCTTTCCAAAGGTGGATCATACAAGGCGAAATCGTGCAGCCCATCACCAAAGCCAAAATTTCCATAATGTTCCAGCCATTTCAAAGCCTCATCCTTGTCACCTAGTTGGGCATATACTTTGGCCAGTTCGTAGCCAATTCCTTTTGCCCACTGTCTTTTCCTGGCCACTACTTCCAGCAGGAAGTCCCTGATCTCGATCAAGTTTTGATGGGCCTCTTCCTCTTTTCCATTTTGTTTTAATACATAACTGTACATGTGTTTATCGTTATACCCTTGAATTCTAATTACATCAGGTGAGCTGTCGTACAATTGTCTAAAATACTTTTCCGATTCATGGTAGTTGCCATTCATCATATTAATGATGGCCAGATGATACAGTACCTGGCCTTCAGGATTGATAGCTTTCAATTTTTCAGCAATGGGCAGGTTCTGTTTAAATTTTCCCTGGCAACGGTTAGTGTGAGCTAATCCTCCATAAGCTAGCACATGATCAGGTTGAATCTTTATCACTTCATTAAAATAATGCTCCGCTTTTTCGTAGTCTCCAACACTTAAGTAAAGCCGTGCGAATTGCATATAAAGTTCTGTTAACTCAGATCCTTTGATCAATGGCGAGGCTCTTACCAGCAATCTGAAGCGAACTGAAAAATTATTTTCTAGGAAGTGAATATCGGCCAGTTGTAACATGGCCTCAGTATAGTTAGGGTTGATTTCCAGCGCCTGATCTAGGTCTTCCAGGGCTTGGGTTTTGGAGTTGGCAATCCAGTAGTAGTACTGACCTCGGAGGGTATAGGCCTCAGCAAGATTAGGATCTATTTCCAGTGCCCGGTTGCAAAGCATCAACATGGAATCCAGTGGTTGCTCATCCAGGTATTCCCTAAAAAAATTTCTATCATAATAAACTTCGGCCAAACCGGCATAGGCCAGCGCAAAATTGGGATCAGCTTCCAGGGCACGACGATACAGGCTTACTGCATTTTCGTAATCCTGGTTTTCGGTCTTGTTGTGGTATCGCTTGGCATATTGCTTTCCCCTTATATAATATTCGTATGCTTCAGTGCTTTCCGTTGCCAAGGTTGTTAATCCTGATACTTCTTCTGGGGATATCTTTAATTTCAGTTGACTCACAATCTCTTCAGCTATCTTTCTTTGAATATCAAAAATACCCCGCGTGGTGTATTCTGAAGTGAAGTTATCTGCCCAAATATGCCTGTCATCATCTGTACTTATTAGCTGTGCGGTAATCATTATCTGGTCTTCTGATTTACGTACACTTCCTACTAATAAGTAACTTACTTTCAACTCTGTACCTATTTCATTAGCTGGTTTTTTCGTGTCCCGGTATTGTTCCACGGAGGTTCTTGAAATTACCCTTAGTTCTCCCATCTTCTGTAAGTTTGTAAGGATGTCTTCCATTACTCCATCAGCGAAATATTGTTGGTCTCCTTGCGGGCTCATGTCCGCAAAAGGAATTACTGCAATTGATTTATCAATTATCTTTACTGTTTCACTATCCTTTTGGTTATTATAAAAGAAATAAGCTAAAGCAAGGATTAGAATTACACCTATGGAAGCTAAAAGGATTTTGCTCTTGTTTTTTGGTTTTGATTCTATTGAAGGAGAAGCGATTGTAGATGTTGATTGGACTCCTTCTTTTTCAATCTTGAAAGAATCTCCAATTTTCAGTCCTGATACTATCTCTTGTATAGCATTTGCTACTTTGTTGATTTGATTGCGATAATTAGTCCTATTCAGATTATCTTCTTTGTTGTCCTCCGGTTTGAGTGGTCTGTTTACCCCTGGCTCTTGATATACAAAATCAATTGATCTTAAAAAGCCAACCTCATCTTCTACTAACTGTCTATCTGCATCACTAATATCATGAATCCTTATAGGTAAAACCCTACTTGCAGTATTGCCATTTGGAAGTTCTACTTTCAAACCATGATCGTCAGCTTCCGCCATTTTATTGAATGCCAAAAATTCATTAGTCCAGGCGAAGCTATTGGGGTCACAGTAGGTTTTAGATATGATGGGGATAAAGATTAAACACTTTAATTTCTTAGCTAAGGAATCATCTACATCATGAGTTTCCAGTAAACCATCGTATGGGTTTTCATCAAAATAGATGGAGATGTATTCTTTGAAAGTAGCTTCAATCTCACTCTTTAATGTATTGATAAACTCTGTAACCCATCCATCCAGTTTGTTATCCTTCTGGCGATAACTGATGAAGATGTCATATTCGTAGCCTGGGATAATTGAAGGCATAGGGTTCTAATTGCTCTAATTAAGGAGTGAAATTACGATTTTTCTACTGATTTTTATAATCAATGATATATCAGGTATCAACATTTTCTTTACCTTGTCTATTGATTAACTTCATCTTGAATTAACACTCGCATCATGGAGAATAAAACAAATAATATCACGTTGAATCAATTGCCAAATGGAAACAGGAGAGATTTTGTAAAAAAGAGTGGCCTGGCTGCTGCATCTTTAATTGTTGCCCCTTTTTTGACAAATGCTAAACAACAGCACCCTGTACTATGGAAGCAGTTTCCCGAAATAAACGATGATGATTACCTGTGGAAATGGGTACAGAATTCATACACGGTTTCGTCAACGGTATCAAATTTTAACAATGGATCTGTGAGCCCACAGCCCAAAGTGGTACAGGAAGTGTTTGAATTTTATAACCGGTTGTTCAATGAAACACCCTCACGCTACATGTGGAGCAGCCAAGATAAGGTAGAGTCCGTGAGAGAGAAACTGGCGGAGATTGGCGGCTGCGAGGCAGACGAGTTGGCAATTAACAGAAACACAACAGAGGCCATCAATACTATAATTTGGGGATTGAACCTGAACCAGGGAGATGAAGTTGTACTCTCGGAACAAGATTATTCCACGGTAATGAAAACCTGGGAGCAGTAGGAAAAAAGGCATGGCATTGTCTTAAAATATATCTCCTTTGACCTTCCGGTGGAAGATGAAACCCTGATTGTGAATACTTATGTCGCTGCAGTAACTTCAAAGACCAAGGTAGTGACCATCACCCATGTGAACAACCTCAACGGTAATGTTATGCCAGTGAAAGCCATCGCTGATGCGGTAAAAAAGAAAAACCCCAAAGTACAGGTGCTGGTGGATGGTGCCCATGCATTCGCCCACATCGATTTTAATATCTCCGACCTCAATTGCGAATTTTATGGGGCCAGTTTGCACAAATGGTTGTGTGCCCCATTCGGGACGGGATTATTATATATTAAGAGAAGTGTGATAAAAGATATCTGGCCTTTGTTTCCTTATATGGATCCCCAATCAGGCGATATCAGGAAGTTTGAAACTTTAGGCACACGCATGTTACCGGCAGAACTTTCCATTGCCAGGGCCTTAGATTTCCAGGAAACCATCCAGATAAAGCGCAAAGAGAAACGATTGCGCTACTTAAAAGATTATTGGATCCAAAGAGTGGCCGAGATACCCAATGTGGTAGTAAAAACTTCCATGAAACCGGAATTTTCCTGTGCTTTGGGATCTTTTTCCCTCAAAAATATGGATCATGGTGAATTAAGTATCCGACTTTTAAAAGAGTATCATATTCACACTACCTACAAAGCAGACAAGCACAAGAAGTTTGAAGGAATGAGGATCACCCCTCATGTTTATACCAGGATCTCTGAATTGGATAGATTGGTGAAGGGCATAAAGGAGTTGGCTAAAGTCTGAATTTTTAAAGGACTTCTGGTAATGTTGGTAAGGTCAAAACTTTGGGAACGCGTATGTTTCCGGAGGTACTGTGCATGTAAGGATGAACAAGCTGGAAGTTTTTGGAATAGTAAAAGGTACAACCCTGGACCTGGACCCCACGAACCCTGGCTATGATATCACTGCTTTTCTGGGAATCTACCTGAAGAAAAGCTCTTTGTATGACCCTGTACTGGAACAGCTTGAAAAAATACCTGAAATCACTAACATCCATTATACTACAGGTAACTACAGTATGTTTGTCAAGCTTTATTGCAGGGATACCCAGCACCTGAAAGAAGTGCTGCATGAATAAGATTCAAAAAGTGAGGGAAATATCCAGGACTGAGATTATATATCGCTTGAAGAAAGCCTAAATAGGCATATTCATTTGACGATTGATGGTTGATAATTAGTAATTAGTAATTAGTAATCACTAGTTAGTAGAATGTGATTTTGGAATTTTGTACATGCACTTTCTATGTGTATAGTTTTATAAACTAAGAACTGACAACGGACAACCGAGAACTGAATTACAAATCCTCAGGCTCAGGAAAGTTATAGGTGGCAACCAGTGCCATAACTTCTGCTTTCTTTTTTTTCTGTTTGGTAACTAGTTCCTTGAAACGGGGGATTTCTCTAATATTATCGTAGAAGGATTCTGAAAAAGGATCTAAATATCCATTGTCTATTGCTTTTCCCATCCAGGATAATGCTTCTTCTTGTTGATCAAATAAAGCATAATATAAAGCCAACTGGGCCATTATGTTGTTATCTTCAATTAAAATTGGGTTATTGTCATATCTTTCAAAAAAATTGTCAATTCGATCCTCGCAAATTGTTTGAGATTCCTGTGTTTTCCCTGTTTTTAAATAACTGTCTGCTACAAAATTGTAGGTTCCGTGCCAATGATCGGGAGTGTCCATCAAATATCTTATTGAATCTTTATTCAATTCTTCGTAATAGTCCGTAACATCCTGATATCTCCCCATCATCCATAGACTAGTTATTTTTCTTAGATGCAATGAGGAACTATCCCTATTTAATTCAAATAGGTTTTCAGATATTTCAAGATATTTCTCAATATTCATCAACTTCCGATATACCCTATTAATGGTGCTTAGATTCCCAGACGTTTTACCGAATTCAAGATCTTTTTCTAGATAGATCTGCGCAGTTTCATAATTACCTAAATCCACATGCATCTGCCCAATAATATGAATTGCATGGACTCTGTGTAACGAAAGCTGTTTTTTTATTGCTTCCATGCTGCCTTTAAAATCTCCAACTGTTAAAGACCAGCTTTGTAAGTTGTGCAGAGCAGCCAGATAGTTGGGATTTATTGATAAGGTTTTTTCATAATACTTTAAAGCCTCCTTAATTCTTCCTTCAATTTGACTAGTAACCGCTAGAGCTTTATAGCACTCTGCACACTGATTATCTAGTTCTAATCCCAAATTAGCATATGCTTTTGCTGAGTCGATCCAGTTATGAGGATAATTATATTGAAACCATCTTTGCATGAAAGCGTTTGCCAGCCCACCATAAGCAGCTGCATATTTTGGATCTTTTTGTACGGCAAGATTTAACTGTTCGATGCCAAGTTCATTAGACGTCAGGTTATATTGTCGATATAGCTGTCTGCCTCTTTGAAAATGCTCATAGGCTTCTATGTTTTCTGTTTGAGCCTTAGTGATGAGGGCCACCTGCTGTGGTACTATCTTCAACTTCAATTCTCCTACAATATTTTCAGCAATTTTTCTTTGGATTTCAAATAGACTTTTTGCCGCATAATCAGAAGTAAAATTATCTGCCCAAATGTGGCTGTCATCTCTGGTATTAATCAACTGGGCTGTAATCATAATTTGATTGGCAGCTTTTCGTACACTTCCTTCCAACAAGTAACTGACATTTAGTTCATCACCAATTACAGGGGCAGATTTGTCGGTATTTCTATATTGTTCGACCGACGTTCTGGAAATTACTCTCAATTCGCCCATTCTTTGCAACTGTGTAAGTATATCCTCCATTACCCCATCAGCAAAGTATTGCTGGTCTTTGTCATCGCTCAAATTGGTAAATGGAATGACAGCTATTGATTTGTCAATTTCTTCAGATACTACTTGTTCAGTACTGCTTTGAGGATAGATCATGAACAAAGCCACTACTGTAACTACAAGGAGTAAAATAAAGGTATTACTGGTTAGTGGTTTTTTTTGGGCATCAGTAAAGGGATTATCCCTTGATGCTGCTGAACCTGTTTTAATAAACCCCTGTGGACTTCTCTCAAACAACCATGCCATGAGGATTGAAATGGGAAAAAGGATTATCAAAATAAATGGAACTATCTGCAACATGTTTTGGGGCAAGCCAATCACCCCGGCACCTTTCCAAATAGCTATTGAAATCAATAGATAAACTAAACTAACCCTTAATACATTCCTGCGCTTCAATTCTGAAGTTACTTGTGTTTTCTTTGGTGTTGGTGTTTCTTTTTCTCCAGGATCAGATTCTTCCCATGACTCTGCTGTTTTAATCCCTGATATTATCTCCTGTATGGCATTGGCAACTTTGTTAATTTGGTTACGATAATTAGTCTTATTTAGATTATCCTCTTTGCTGTCCTCTGGTTTTAAAGGCCTGTTTACTCCTGCCTCTTGGTACACAAAATCAATTGATCTCAAAAACCCTATTTCATCCTCAACTAGTTTTTTATCTGCATCATCTATATCATGTATCCTGATTGGTAGTACCCTGTTTGCAGTATTGCCATTGGGTAGGTTTACTTTTAAGCCATGTTCATCATTAGCTGCCAATTTATTGAACGCCAGAAACTCATTGGTCCAGGCGAAACTGTTTGGATCGCAATAGGTTTTGGAAATGATGGGAATGAAGATCAAGCACTTTAGTTTTTTGGCCAAAGAATCATCAACATCATGGGTTTCTCCTAATCCATCAAAAGGGTTTTCATCGAAGTAAATTGAGATGTCTTCTTTGAAGGTAGCTTTAATCTCCCGGTTCAGGCTTTCCACAAACTCAGTTACCCAGCCATCTTGGTTATCATTCTGTCGATAACTGATGAAAATATCATATTCGTAGCTTGGGATGATTGAGGGCATTATGGATTTGGTTTAAGCCTTGAATTTAGTGATTTCTAAGCAATGATGCACTAATAGTGAAATGTGCCTTGAAAGTTAATAGAGGTCTATTTCAAAATTACATTACAATACAGAAAGTGAATTACAATTCCATTGGGCACCTAATCGTGGGTAATTTCTCTAGTGTTTTAGCCTCTTTGGTGATGGTTACCCCATTGCATATGGTTTTAATACGTTGTAATTTTCCACACATACTTGGACTGAATTCCTACATTTTGTTGAAATGAGCCATTTCGAATTTGTATCCGTTGCACTATCTATAGTCATAGGCCTGGCCTTAGCACTCTTGCTCACATCTAGCCTGGCCCTTTTCAAAGCTAGGAGAAGTGTTCGACTCCATTGGATACCCTTTCTTTGGGCTTCTTATATCTTTGTTTCTCAAATCCAAATTTGGTGGGCAATATATGGGCTAAGCATACTTGACACCATATCTGGTTACACCTTTATGCTATTATTACTAATGGCCATCTTGCTCTTCATAGCTGGAGGGCTAGTTCTGCCGAACAATTCACAAATGACAGTCAGTTTACTTGAATACTTTCAAAATGACGGGCGATATGGCGTACTTGCATATGCTACTTTCTGGCTAATTGCTTTCATTGGAAATCTCAGTGTTTTCAGTTTGCCTTTTTGGGATCCTGCTAACATAACCTTATTTATTTTGATGACACTTGCGCTATGGGCCTTTCGAACGCACCGTATGCTCGCGATAGCCACAATTCTTTATGGTATAACCCTAATTATCAACACCTTGATTGCTCAAGTAGCCCTGGAAAATATTTTGGGATGGTAGCAGTAGAAAGGCATTTAGGGGTTCAAACCGGTCAACCCTGATTCAAGGATCATTTATTAACAAAATACATTCCAATACAGAAAGTGAATTACACTTATGGTCTGCACCTAATCGGTGGTAATTTCTCCAGTGTTTTCGCCCATGTGATTGTTATGTGGATTGATGCTTGGATTGAATATGTTTAGAACCAATCCTATTGTTTTAGAGAAAACCTAGGCATGGACTTTAATTTATTAGGATCAATTCCTGCTTCAATTAATCGTGCTTTAAAATTTGGGGCTGCATCAATATCAAATGGGATATAGTACGAAAACCGAAATCCCATTTTTTCAAAAAAACGTTTATAGTAATTTTTTTCTGATAACTGATTATCAAATTTAGATATAAGGTTGTTGGCAGTTTCTACTTCCCCTAATTCCCAATATATCCAAACCACTCGAAGAAATTGCCAACTTTCATAATCAAGATTATCCAGGTCAATTTGTGGATCAAAAACCTGACCTAACAAAGCTTTGCCAAAATTGATTGCTATCACATCACTTGAGTTTTTAAGGCTATCTGCAATTAACTTACTCTCACCCATCATTAACCTTAACAGGAGCCTAGATGATCGGGCATAATCGTTATTGCTGGTAATGCCAAGATTTTCTGCTTTATCTAAAACATTCTTGGCCTCTGATAAATTACCTGAATGAATGTAGATATTTGCAAAGTAAAGATGTATAAATGGGTTATACGGATCATTAGTAATTTCTTTATTTAAGATACTAAATACTCCCTCTTGACCAATTTTTAAATATATGAAATCATTTACAAATTGAGAGGTTATTAAATAAGATGGCTTATAGTTAGAAATAAAATCAGACGCTATCTGTGGTATATCAGACCAATCATTCAGATGGATATGTAGAGTAATATTTAAAATTAATTGAATTGCTTCATCACGAATGAAACTGATAGCATATCTATAGTTACTTATTTGTAACTCTATTGCATTCTTAATTGAAAGATCTACATCCTCAGGCCCTGGCATGGTATAATAAACATAATGATTATAAGCATCAGCCTTTAAATAGTATGCAATACCTATTGTTGAATCCAATGCTAATGCCTTATCCAGAAACTCGTTTGCCTTCCATAGGGTAAATGTTCTTGGATAAATATTATGAAAATCGTTAAACAATTTTTTTCCTCTTAGAAGGTATTGATAAGCTTCAATATTCTTTGTGCCCGCTACAGCAAGATTTTCTCTTGCACTATCATCTAAAATGATATTTAAGGCTCGAGCAATTTTATTGGCTATTTCTGTCTGGACTTCAAATAATTCATCATACTTACGATTAAAGGTTTCAGACCAAATGTGTACATCATCATTTGCCCTTATTAATTGTGTTGTTATTCTCAAATTGTCATCAATTTTTCTTACCGATCCTTCAAGAACGTAATTTACATTTAAAGTATCGGCCAGTTTTTTAATTGTCAGCCCTTTACCTTTAAATGCAAATGATGAGCTCTTCCCTCTTAACTCTAGTTCTTCAACCTGGAATAAACTGTTAAGGATCTCCTCGCTCAAGCCATCCGAAAACCATTCCTGATCCTTATCTGGAGACATATCATCAAAAGGCATAACAGCAATAGATTTTTCCGATGCAATAACATTTTGATTAGCAATTTCAACCTCAACATCTTCAGATTGAATTAGGACATTAACAACAAAGACAGAAGCTAACAAAAGAATAATGGCATGCAATAAAAGCTCTCGTTGCTGTATGTTCCGTGATTCTGATTTTCCATGAAACCATGCATAAATCAATACAGCAGGCAAGCCGAAAATGGCAATTATTATAAATATGTCAAAAATCTTAGCATTCCAGCCATATTTTTCAACAAAAAAATTGAGGGCCTCAATTAATACCCAACCACCACCCAAGTAGATAACCAGTGTTTGTTGTATTTTACGTTCTTTTAATTGATGAACAAAGGGCATTAGTGGATTTAGTTTACCAACATTAAAAATAGTATAAATCCCTCAAAATTCTTAATCCTTATAAATCAGCTCCTTAAATGGTTACATTACAATACAGAAAGTGAATTACACGTACGGATGCACCTAATCGAAAGTGATTTCTCCAGTGTATTCGCCTTTGAGGGTAAGCTTACTTTTTTGATTCTAATTCAGATATCCAATTATTTAGTTTGTTAATTTTTATCTGAAGATCCCCCTTGCCCTGGACATGGTGTCTGGTTAACCAAAAGACCACACCCCCTATACTCAGTACCATGGATGATCCAAAAATTATTAATATTGTCAGCGTTATTTCAGGCATAATAAATTGCATCATTCCAATTATAAATACAATGAGTCCTGGTATAAGTGGGAGAAGAGTCCACCAAAAAACACTTCTTTGCAGTTTGTATGTGTTTTGATACCAACCAATCCAGTACTTAAAATAGTCTAATGTTTCTTCCCTAGATGGCGGTTCATCCTTTCTCATCCTATTTCTAATAATGTATAGAATAATATACAGGGTTCCTGTTGCAATAAGTATAGAACCGATTGGTAATAAAATCGGTGCATCCTTGAATAAGTATGCATAAAAGAGGAAAAAAATTATCAAGAATATTCCTGCTGATATTTCACGAGTGTTACTCTTTGATAAAGACTTTTTGAACTCGTCAGTTTCCTGAAACATCGCTGCTTCATCATTAATTAATCCATCCATATGGCGAATAATTTGATTCCAAGTATCTAAAATCTAAATCTTTATTGCTATGACATTTACATAGTTGCTGTTCAATAACTAATAACTTTAAATTTAATAAGTTATGTTGATTTGTAAGGGTGTTTTGTACAGTATTGTGTGTGTAATAGTTTAATTGACATTAAAAATATGAGGTAAGTGCTGCATGAAAAGATCCAAAAAGTGAGTGGGATATCCAGGACTGAGACTATTATATCGTTGGAAGAAAGCCTTAATAAGCATATTCATTTGACGATTGATGATTAGTAAGTTCGAAGGTATGTTACATTACAATACCCTCCTTCACTTCGTTTCGGTAGGCAAGCAGAAAGTGATTTACACGTACAGTGTACACCTAACTTGGGGTAATTTCTCCGGAGTTTTCCCTTTGGTGGTATCAGGTACACACCCAATTTTCAAGCTATAGATAAGGCCCCAAATTTGTTTTATATTTGTGTTGGTGGTAGTATATAGTTATTTCCTTTCACCAAAAAAGTCCATTACTTCAAGTGTCGAATGAGCTTCTCCTTTTATTTCTTTTCCATTTATTTTTAAATCCAAAACGGTTTTAGAAACAAATCTGGCATACCATGTTCTCCATTCGCTGTTCTCTCCAAAAGGAAATGATGCTACAAGCTGTTGGCCCTGAAATCGAATGTAATTATATCCTTTAGCTCCATTGACAATATACATACAATCACTACTTATTTTTTTGCCAGTATTCGGATGTGGAACTTTTTCACCCTCTAAACAAACAACTTCATCATTAATAGCATCAATCAGAACTTCATGTCCTTTTGCCAGATAAACAAATTTAGTTTCTTCTCCACCATTCGCAGGATTAAATCTAACCGATGAAGTAACCGTAGTAATTCCATCTACTTCCGCTGGACTCCATAACCAATCACCCAAAATTTCATTCATCGGACAGTTTCCCCAGTTATGATCGTGATATCCACTTCCTGTAATCTCATGAATTTCACCGTTAATAGTTATGGTTCCTTTTATATTTGCACTTGGAACTGCACATAGCCATGCAAAATACTTTCCATCTGCATCCCAATAACCTGTGCCTGGTTTATAAGTAGGAACCGTTTTATCAATAATGATATGTAGGCCACAGTTTCCTTCAATCTCATCAGGATCTAAATAGATTTCATATTTGTCCAATCCGTCTAATGATTTGATGAAATGCTTATTAAATTGGGTATTACAAAAATCTTTTTGGATGAATACCTTTTCATAGTCGATGTCTATTCTCTTTTCAATGATAGAACCTTTTTCATTGGCCATATTAATATTAATAAACGAAAACGGATTTCCCTTTTTATCAACTTCATAATAATAATTTACAACAAAAAACAAACCATTGGATAAATGTCCATCGGTATACCACCATTCAAATTCTCCAGAATTTAAATTAGATGGATCTAAACGTTGGCCATCTTCCCATGGTTCCGATTGATTTTTTGTGAGACCATATGCCTTGTAGTCCGCATCTGATGTTTTTAATAAACCTTTCATGCCTTTTAGTGGGTTTAATTTACCAACATTAAAAATAGTAATGTTTAGGGATTTAGGCTAATCGTTGTGGGCTGAGTGATCTTCGTGTATAGGAGGTTCAGGTATTTTCAGACTCAATGAGTTAACATGAAGGAAAAAATCTCTAAAAATCGGAATAGAGGACGTCTTTTCTAGTACGATTATATTGGAATTAATGATGGAATATGATCATGAGGAAGATAATTACTTGAAACTCATTAAAACCACCTTAAATGAAAAATAATTTAAGGAATTGATATCATGTCATTTTCTGTAAATACTTTTGTTTTAATAAGTAAACCACTCCGATATTTTATTTTCATTCTTTTAGGAACATTAATCATGGGATCATCTATCTCTAGCGTTCTATGGGAAGCAAGCATTTTAAGTTTATTGTTTTGTACTTTTTTTCTGACCGAATCTGTTACGTTTAAATCATTTTCATCATTATCAATTCCATAATAAGCTTCAATGATCTCAAATTTATTCCCCCATAACTTAATAATTATTAATAAAGAAATAATCACAATTCCTATTAACCATAAAATTGAGATTTTTACATCGATGATTTTTAACGCCTTAATCCATGGAACACCTTCTATCCGTCCTATTATAATTAGAAAGGTGTAACCACCTAATGTTCCTAAAAATCCTTTCAAAATATGACCTCCCCACTTTTTCATATATTATTCCGATCTAGTAAAATTTTTTAACGAATTTTGGAAGAATGATCAATCATTAAAAAGATCATTTACTTCAATCCTTTATATTAAGAATTATATACACTTTTTGATATACTTGTCTCCATTCAATTTGAATTATTTTTACTCTAAGATTAGTTCCTGTTTCTGGTAGTCTATTGAAATTTACCAAATCGTTCCAATGCGGATTGACCTATAATAATGGTAGATTTTGATTATGATGTCGTCACTTTGGTATAATGAACTTGATAATCCTCACTGAACTATGTATACTCACTCTAACTAGTTAATAATCAATCTATAATAAAACAGCTATAATTATAGGTTGCACATTAGGTGAGAGAATCCATAAAAACTACAGCATTCCCGAGTTGGACAGGCTGGTGAAGGGCATAAAGGAGTTGGCCAAAGTCGGAATTTGTAAATAGAATCCCAATTGTATTTATTTTGAACCTTTCGGGAACTTTATATAATTCATTAATTGTTATGATGGATTAGGTGATTATTTTGAAATTGATGTTAATCAACAATACCGAAACTAATTTTCAATTGGAACGTATACCCGTTTAATTCATGAAAAATAAATTACATTTCTTCTTTTGTTGTTGCTGTTGTAAAATCTATAGCGAGAGGGGAGAGGATATGTAATTAGTTACTATATGTAAGAATTTACAGGCCTTTCCCCAACAGGAAAGGCTTTTTTTATGATTTTTAATTAAAGCAACAAAGCCAAAGAAATGGCTTCATCAATAATTATGAAATATAAATTTTACCGAAGTGAAAAATAAAATTATGAAAAACCCGGCAATCGATTGCTGTTGTTGTAAGGCCTGTTCGAAACCTCCGGGATAGTCCATATTGTCTAGCTAGTGAAAAGCTAAATGACCATGGCCTTTCCCAACAGGAAAGGCTTTTTTGTTATTAGACAGCGTGGCCGAGTGGTTAGGTGGAGGTCCGCAAAACCTTAAACGGCGGTTCGATTCCGCCCGCTGTCTCTTTTAAGTGATTTAACCGAGTATAAATATGAAAAGCTTTAGAACTGAAATTGAAAACCCCGAAGTTGAAAAAGACATTATTGAATTAGAGAAGAAAATTTATCAATTCAATAATAAAAAAATTGATGAAGAAAAATTCAGGGGTCTTAGGTTAGCAAGAGGAATTTATGGTCAAAGACAACCTGGAGTGCAAATGATCAGGATCAAACTTCCTTACGGAAAACTGACAGCAGACCAAATGATACGGATTGCTGATGTCTGTGATGAATATTCCAATGGAAATCTCCATACTACCACCAGACAAGATATTCAAATACATTATGTAAGTCTTGATAAAACCCCCGAATTATGGGCAAAACTAGAGAAAGATGATATTAGCTTAAGAGAAGCTTGTGGAAATACTGTCCGTAATATTACAGCTTCGGCCATTGCTGGAATTGACCCTAATGAACTTTTTGATGTTACCCCGTATGCACAAGGGTTTTTTGAATATTTCTTAAGAAACCCCATTTGTCAGGATTTGGGAAGAAAATTCAAAATATCATTTTCATCAAGCGATGATGATTCTGCCTTCACATTTATGCACGACATCGGGTTTATTCCCCGGTTGAAAAAAGTTGGAACAGAAGAGGTCAGGGGATTTAAGGTGTTGATAGGTGGAGGTTTGGGGTCAAGGCCTCTTGTGGCAAAGGTTGCCCATCACTTTCTGCCTGATAGTGAAATTTTACCATTTACTGAATCTGTTTTGAAGGTCTTCGATCGTTATGGTGAACGGAAACGTAGAAACCGTGCCAGGTTAAAATTCTTGCTTGAAGATATTGGGCTTGATGTGTTATTGAGATTGGCAAAAGTAGAAAGGCCCAGCAGTGCTTCCGAAATCTTTCCATTTGAAACAGTAGAGAAGGTCTTCCAAACACCTGAAAAAAGAAGTATTGGAGAGGTTACAGTGACCAATAAGTCCAAATATAAAGATTGGGTTACGACCAATACATTTGAACAGAAGCAAAAGGGGTTTATGGGTATTAAAATACGGTTGTTGATTGGTAATATAGATACCATGCGATTTAGAAAACTTGCCAAGCTGGTTAAGCTATATGCTGGAAATGATCTGCGGGTCACCATCAACCAAGGGTTGTTTATAAGGTTTGTGCCTAAGAAGTATCTACCTTATTTCTTTAATCAATTGGATGAATTGGGGCTTGCTGAGCCTGGTTTTGATAGTGTTTCTGACATTACTACCTGCCCGGGCACAGATACTTGCAACCTGGGTATCTCAAGTAGCACCGGAATGACCCGCGAATTGGAGCAAATTCTAATGGAGGAATATCCAGAGTTGATCCATAATACTGCCCTAAAGATCAAGATCAGCGGTTGTATGAATTCATGTGGACACCATTCAACAGCAAGTATTGGGTTGCATGGAAGCACTCTCCGTGTAAAAAACAAAGTAGTGCCAGCCATGTTGGTCCATCTTGGTGGTGGCCCATTAGGTGCCGGACAGGGTAGTATGGCTGAAAAATTAACAAAAATACCAAGCAAGAGAATCCCTGATGCTTTAAGGGTTTTGCTTGATGACTACCAGGAGAATGGCCAAAATGGAGAATATTTCAATGCCTATTATTTGAGACAAGGCAAGCTATATTTTTTAAACTTACTTCAGCCCTTCGCGGTCACTGGTAATTTAATGCCAACAGATTTTATTGATTGGGGCCACAGCGACAATTTTAAAACTGCGATAGGTATCGGTGAGTGTGCAGGAGTCACCATAGATCTGGTAGCAACACTGTTTCTGGAAGTAGAAGAAAAACTTGATAATGCATTATCGTCCCTTCAGGATGAAGCTTATGCAGACTCTATATATTTTAGTTATGCTGCTTTCATTAGTGCTTCCAAGGCGATGTTGATCAGTGGGGGTATTGAGACCAATACTCATGCCGGAATTATTTCCTTGTTTGATGAAACATACGTGGATACCAACATAGTTTACATTGATGGGCAGTTCAGCAGCATGGTATTGAAAATGAAGAATACTGAACCAACTGGAAAGTTTGCCGAAGAATACCTGGCAGAAGCCATGGGATTTCATCAACAATTACAGAAAGCAAGAGAAAACCAATTGATCAATGAAAAGGGCTGACAATTTGCCAAGGTTTACTTTAGTCGGGGCAGGTCCGGGAGATCCCGAACTTATTAGTATCAAGGGTGCAAAAGCAATACAAAAGGCTGATGCCATACTCTATGATGCACTAATCCACAAAGAGCTATTGGATTTTGCCCGGGCAGACATACCCAAAATATCCGTGGGTAAAAGAGCCGGAATGGCTGCCATCCTCCAAACTGAAATCAACCAACTGATAGTTGATTATGCCATTCGCTATGGTCATGTGATTCGGTTGAAGGGGGGAGATCCCATGATTTTTGGAAGAGGTGCAGAAGAGATAGACTATACGAACAAATTTGGGATTCCCTCTGAAGTTATTCCGGGAATATCCAGTGCTACAGGAATTACCAGTTTGATGAAAATCCCTGTTACCAAGCGAAATATTAACCAGAGCTTTTGGGTAATAACAGGCACCACTAAAACCGGGGATTTATCACGGGATATCCCAATAGCTGCCCAGTCCAAAGCCACGGTCATCATATTGATGGGGGTTAAGAAATTGAGAGAGATCGTTGCAATTTATAGGTCATTTGGTAGAGAAGAGACCCCTATTGCCCTAATTCAAGACGGTTCGCTTCCAACCCAGAAAGTAGCCTTCGGGAGAATTGACAATATTTTGTCTGAGGTGAGAGCAAAGAAAATCAGAACTCCTGCCATAATTGTAATTGGAGAGGTTTTGAACACGGTTGAATCGTTATCTGTTTTCAATGATCTTGAAATTTTATTTGAGAAAGAAGCCATTAATGCAAATGAGTACCAATCAACTATATCCTATATTTCTCAATCTTAAAAAGCTACATGTCCTGATAATTGGCGGTGGTGAAGTAGGATTGGAAAAACTCCGGTTCATGATTTCCAATTCACCGGGGGCACAGGTCGCTTTAGTGGCACCCAAGATCAAGCCTGGAATTATTGATATATTCAAATCTGCAAACGGTGTGGAACTCCTTGAAAGGCAGTTTAATGAAAAGGACCTTGAAGGAAAGGGGATTATAATTCTTGCTACCAATAATAACAAACTTAATCTTCAAATAAGAAATATGGCCAGGGCAAAAGGAATACTGGTAAATGTTGCAGATACACCTGAATTGTGTGATTTCTACCTTGGTTCCATCGTGACAAAAGGGAATCTTAAAATCGCCATTTCAACCAATGGGAAATCCCCGACTTTCTCCAAAAGAATTCGGCAATTCCTGGAGAATTCTATACCTGATGAAACACCTCAATTGTTGAGAAACCTAAATGCCATCAGGGATTCCCTGGAGGGAAATTTGAAAGAAAAAATCCAAGAATTAAACAGCCTCACCGAAATCCTTGTGAGAAAGCCATGACAAATATTAAAAGTATAACCAAAGAGGAATTGGATTCATTGAATTCAAAATACAAGAACCTTGATCCCAAAAGTAGAATTGAAGATTTACTTAAAGATTTTCAAACGGATAAGATATTACTGACATCTTCATTTGGGGCAACTTCAATTATGTTAATTCACATGTTTAACCAAGTAAATCCTAACCAGGTTGTTTACTTTATTAACACTACTTATCATTTCAATGAAACCCTGGATTATCGAAACTTAATCATCGAAAGGTTCGGATTGAATGTAAAAGAGTTAAAGGCTGGCGAATATGAGAATAGATTTACCAGAGAATATAAAGCCTGGGAAAAAAACCCGAACATTTGCTGCTTCATTAACAAGGTAGATCCTTTTAATAGATTAAAACCCAAACATGATGTTTGGGTGTCAGGCCTGATTGGTTTCCAAAATACCTTTAGAAAAGAACTGAACATTTTTGAAAAAACAGCGGATATTATAAAATTCCACCCTTTAATAGATCTCTCTAAAAATGAAGTAGCCAATTATATTAAAATGCACGACCTGCCAATACATCCATTGGTTAACAAAGGTTATGATTCAATTGGTTGTAAACATTGCTCTATTAAAGGACAGGGTCGTACAGGCCGTTGGCTGAACAATGCCAAAACAGAATGTGGACTTCATGTATAAGTGAAAATCAATAGTTTTATTATTTAGGTGTCAACTTTTAGAGGCATCGGATAATGCTATATATTAACTAAAAATCATATACTTTTGATTGTTATTGTGTCAGGTATCACACCCTGTCATACACCAAAATAGTAGTAATCTGATTGCTGGACAGAAATCATGTTTTGATGATATTGCAAAGTGCAACAAAGTCATTCCTGCGAAGGCAGGAATCCAGAATATGAACCTAATGTTGGGGTTTTAAGGAGTGTACAGCAAAATATGGTGTAAAAAGCCTTGTTTGTTATGAGACATTTGATGATCCAATGTCAGCAATTATTCGGGAATAAAGAATGCAGAAATGGTAAAGAGTACGGTAGATCAAGCTTATTGAAAAGTGAATATGAGTTGGGAAGACTTGTCAAAGCAGTGCTATCACTCAAGCAATTTTCTTCCACTCACCAAATGGTTAACTGGATTCCTGCCTTCGCAGGAATGACTTAATCGCCAAACTTCCAATATTTAAGATTGAAATTGATAATAGCCAATGCCAGCAATAATTGAGATAGAAACCAAACGCCTGAAACTTCGACAATGGAAAGTGGAAGACAGGCCATCCTTTGCATCCATAAATGCCGACCCTGATGTGATGAGATATTTTCCAAGGATGCTGAGTGCCAAAGAAAGTGATTACATGGTCCAAAGACACCAAAGATTAATTGCAGAAAGAGGTTGGGGCTTTTGGGCTTTGGAAATGATTAAAGAAAGGAAATTTATTGGTTTCGTTGGGCTTAATTCCCCTGATTATGATTTGCCATTTACTCCTTGTGTAGAAATTGGCTGGAGGCTAGCGAGGGAACATTGGGGCCAAGGATATGCCACGGAGGCAGCAAAGGCGTCATTAGGAATTGCATTTGATAAGCTTAACCTTTCTGAAGTGTATTCCTTTACACCAGTATCAAACACAAAATCCCTGGCAGTGATGGAGAGGTTGGGGATGAACAATACCAATAAAAACTTCAATCATCCTAAAATTCCAGGAAACAGTCCATTGCGGGAACATGTACTCTATAAGATAGACAGGAAGGCTTGGACAATAGAAGAACCACGGAAGGATTAACAAACTTGGAAATGAAGTGCTTCCCTTTTTACTTTTTAAGGAATTTGAATGTCTTATTGAATTTGGACAATGGATCTTTGATGGCCAATAAGTAATAGCCTGGGGCTAAATCCGACACATTGAACCTATAATGGTAATTATCGATCTTTTGAGGCTTCATATCGATGGTATTGCCTATTATATTATAGAGTATCAATGTAGGATTTACCACTGCTTTATCAAAAGTTGCTAGATTGACCAAGGTAATATTAAGAAAATCAGTTGTAGGATTAGGATACAGATCAATCTTTACCTGATTTAGTTGAGGAAAATCCGATTGTCCAGCAGAGGTTTTGTCTTCCTGTGCCATCACATTAGATGCTGTGCAACAGAAAACCACGATAAATATGTTGACAACCCTCATCATATTACAATTAATCAGTTTTTTATATACAAAAATCAAACCAATATAATAATAGAATGTTCTTTTCGTTTAATCCTTAATTGTTATACGATCCAATTTGCAGAAAAGTTGGGACTATAATTCTTCGATTGTTTTAAAAACCTTACTTAAATAATGAATTATATCGGAAGCAATTAAAGCTTGCTCAGATAGTTCGAAGGCAGCAAGGTCCCCAGCTTTGCCGTGCAGGTAAACCCCCAATATTGCAGCTTTATCAGGAGCATAGCCCTGGGCTAGAAGTCCGGAAAGTATACCTGTCAACACATCGCCACTGCCACCGGTTGCCATACCTGGATTGCCCGTATTATTAAAATATATTGAGCCGCCCGGTATTGAAATAGAAGTGTTTGCGCCCTTTAAAACAACGATTTGACCATGTTTGTCTGAAAATTCTTGTTGAGCATTTAGCCTTTCAAGGCTGTTATTTTGATCACCCAGCAATCTGTCAAATTCTCCGATATGGGGTGTGATAATTGAATTTACAGGCAATAGTTGGATCATCTCCCTGTTAGCAGCTAAAATATTGATGGCATCTGCATCAACGATCATTGGGTGCGGCCAATTTTGCAACAGTTCTGAAAAAGCCCTCCTGGTCCTGTCATCGGTACCTATTCCCGGTCCAATGGCAATAGTATTGAAATTTTCCAGATCAGGTAAGGATGAAAAGATATCTTCATCCCTATCCGTGGAAACCATGGCTTCAGGAACACCATTTTGTAATATTTGGTAACCGCAACGGGGGCTATGAATGGTTAACAATCCTGCTCCAGTCCTCATACAAGCCCGTCCTGCCAAAACTGCTGCACCCATTTTCCCATATCCTCCACTGATAAGCAATGCGCGGCCAAAATTCCCTTTATGGGAATGTTTTTCCCGTTTCCGGTACCAATTTTGGATCATCTGTTCTTCTGTAATGAAAAAATCACTTTCCTGTTTTTCGATAAAATTTTGATCCAATCCAATATTCACTGTAGTCCAATTTCCAACATGGGCATGGTTCTCTTTCAGGAAAAAAGCCAGCTTCGGAAGCTGAAAAGAAACAGTGTGATCCGGGGTAACTATGGAATTACCTTGGGCTACATCATCACAAAACAAACCAGAAGCTATATCAATAGAAACTACTCTGTTAGGCTTTTGGTTAATAAAATCAATAACTTCCGCGTAAAAGCCCTCAACTATTCTATTAAGGCCAGAGCCGAACAGCCCTTCAATTATGATATCCTCAGGATTAATTTCAGGCAAATCAGATTTATTCCTGATTTCCCGAATTTCGGTTATTTTCCCCAACCTCCCAAGATTAATCTTAAAGTCTTCCGATCCTCCCTCACTTACCCTAACAACGTACACGGCAACCTCATATCCCGCTTCAATCAATAGCCTTCCAATAGCAAGTCCATCGCCACCGTTATTTCCGGTTCCACAAAAGATGTTGATATTATTTTGATTCTCGAAGTTTTGTAAAAACCAGTTGATGAATGCAGTAGATGCATTTTCCATCAGATCAATAGAAGCGATTGGCAGGTTCTTTATCGTATATTGGTCTGCTTCCCTTATTTTAGGAGCTGACAAGATTTTCATTCTTCCTGATTCAGCATTAAATGTACAATTCCACTTCCAATAATCACCCGAATTTCTTTGGTGATAATAATATCAATCGACAGTCAAATTTACAATCAGAAATGGAATCTTAATTAGTTAAAAAGTCAGAATAATATATTAGGCCGTATTCGATTTTTTTCTGGTTTAGTTTTATACAAAACAAAAACGGCTAAATAAGTTATCTTTACTATCGCAAATTCAATGTTATGAAATTAACAGCAATTATAGAGAAGTCAGAAGATGACTGGTTTGTAGGTCAGATTGAAGAAATACCAGCAACGATATCCCAAGGGAAAACCATAGAAGAATTAAAGGCAAATCTTATAGATGCACTCAATCTTTTGCTGGAAGTCAACAAAGAAAATACACAAAAAGAATACAAAGGTAAAAATGTTATTCGTGAAGAACTGATCTTTGTCTAAGTGAAATGAAACCGTCTGCTCAAACACCTTAAAAAGCATGGATGTATTTTACTTGAGGGAAGGAGGTAATCATTCTATCTATCTAAATCCTGCTAATAAAAAGCAATCAGCAGTTGGCAGGCACAAAGAACTATCTGATTTATTATGTAACAAAATCTGTAAGCAACTTGGTATTTTAAAAATCAATTGAACTGAAAAGGTTAGTAGACCCATTGATTTTCTATCGCATATTGGTCTGCTTCCCTTATTTTAGGAGCTGATAAGATTTTCATTCTTCCAAATTCCGCATTAAATGTACAATTTCACCTCCAGTAATCACCCGAATTTCTTTGGTGACAATAATATCAATCGACAGGCAAATTTAAGAAAAGACCACAAATGGGTTCTTAAACAGTTAAAAAATAATCAGACAGTAATAATCCCGGTAATAAATTCACAGGTACTGATCAAGAACAGCGATCCACCTCAAATAGTTAATTTCAAAACAAACCAATTCCCAGATGCAAAGTTTGAAGACTTCATTTTGCTCGGCGAGTTTAATGGCCAAACTTATTTTACTATCTCACGAAAAAATTTTGACCTTCCAAATAATACTGAATTATATGATTTGAAGATGGTTGCTTCCTTGCTCGATAGATCTAGCGCTGGGCTATTGGCCTTTGCCACGGGTATTGCCCATTGGCACGAAACCCACTTGTTTTGTGGAAAGTGTGGAAGTGAAACCATAGTTAAAGAAGCTGGGCACCAGCGAACCTGCAAAAACGAATCATGCCAAAGCAAGATCTTTCCTCGCACGGATCCTGCCATTATCACATTGGTTTTAAACAAGGATGCTTGTTTATTGGGCCGAAATGATAGATGGCCAAAAGGGGTATATTCCACACTGGCCGGTTTTGTAGAACCTGGGGAAAGCCTTGAGGAAGCAGTTAAGCGGGAAGTAATGGAAGAAGCCGGGGTGATAATCAAAGAGACACAATACCATTCATCCCAGCCTTGGCCTTTCCCCTCGTCCATTATGTTGGGGTTTATTTCAATTGCAGAAAATCGTGAGCTAAATATAAATTATGATGAACTGGAGGATGCCAGGTGGTTTACAAAATATGAATTATTGGAAATGATTGAAAAGAAAACAGTTTACTTGCCCAATAAATTTTCAATTGCCAACAGGTTGATCACAGAGTGGCTTAATACTTAAAAATTTATAGGATCAAAATGCTTGAAATGGCCATTCATTTTAATGTTTTCTTTAGTCTTGTCCATTTCCCTCATAGTTGGAATTGAACTGCTTAAATGATCGATAAGGAATTGTTGTCTATTATTCTCACTCTTTAATTTAAGCAATTCATATTCCTGTATTTTCGTTAACCCTACTTTATGGGCCAGAGAAAACGAATTATGGTAATTCTCCAATGTGTAATTAATGTTGATCTTTAAGATTTCATAAAGTGTGTTTACAAGATCAATCAGTTTCATGCTTAATGATTCATCCCCTGCCATATCATTTGGAAAGAATTCCACTTCACCCTCAGCATAGAGTTTTCCTTTTTTGGGGTTTTGCTGATTCAAAACATTAAAGACCCTTAAACCAAGGGTGATGATATCCATCCTACCATCATCATAAAGCTTCTCCACTGATTTTATTTCCATTTCAGTCCCCAATTCGAGCTTTTTGTTTACATATGACGGAATGCCCAATTTCATCTTTTCCAACATACAATCATTAATCAATTCTTTATATCGGGGCTCGAATATATGAAGGTTTAGTTCCTCTCCTGGAAACACCACCAGGTTCAATGGAAATAAAGGAAGGATATTGCTCATACTTCCTTTAACTTAATGACTGGAATTTTGTTTTGGCAATTTTCTGTAATAAGGCAATTGGGTATTCTAATCCACTTACATATTGTTGACTATTTCCTGGGCAAACTCAGAGCATTTCTTTAAAGTTGCATTTTCTGTTAGCCTGTGGAAATCGTAGGTAACTGTTTTATTTGATATGGTTTTCTCCAATCCAGAATAAATAAGCTCGGTAGCTTGCTTCCATCCTATGTATTCCAGCATCATGGCTCCCGAAAGTATAACAGATCCAGGGTTCACCTTGTCCTGTCCCGCATATTTAGGAGCAGTTCCGTGGGTTGCTTCAAAAATAGCGTTGCCAGTGACGTAATTAATGTTGGCTCCGGGAGCAATCCCAATGCCTCCAACTATGGCAGCCAATGCATCAGAAATGTAGTCGCCATTGAGGTTTAAGGTGGCAATTACAGAATATTCAGCCGGACGTGTAAGTATCTGCTGTAGAAACGCATCGGCGATTACATCTTTAATGATGATCTTTCCATCCTTGATCGCCTGGTCTTGAATTTCATCGGCCACAGGTTTACCCTGCTTTTCGGTTATTCTGTCATGTTGTTGCCAGGTAAACACCCTATCAGCGAATTCCCTTTCTGCCAATTCATAGCCCCAGTTCTTGAAGGCTCCCTCTGTAAATTTCATTATGTTCCCTTTATGCACCAGGGTGACCGATGGCCTGTTGTTGTCGATGGCAAAGTGTATTGCTGCCCTTACTAACCTTTCAGTTCCTTCAAGTGAAACAGGTTTAATACCAATCGAAGCTGTTTTTGGAAAACGGATTTTTTTCACACCCATCTCATTAATGAGAAAATCCTTAATTTTCTCATTCTCCGGGGTTCCGTGCATGTACTCTATCCCTGCATAAATATCTTCTGTATTTTCCCTAAATATCACCATATCGGTGGTACTGGGGTCTTTTACCGGAGATGGCACACCTTTAAACCATCTCACTGGCCTGACACAGGAGTACAGGTCAAGTTCTTGTCTTATTGCAACATTTAGTGACCTTATCCCTCCGCCAACAGGTGTAGTTAAAGGCCCTTTGATTCCGACCAAATATTCCCTAAATATTTGTAAGGTTTCTACCGGAAGCCAGCTCCCTGTTTCTTTAAAAGCTTTTTCCCCTGCAAGCACCTCTTTCCATTCTATTTTCTTTTCTCCATTATATGCTTTTTCCACGGCAGCATCAAGCACTAATTTTGATGCAGGCCAGATGTCAATTCCTGTTCCATCGCCCTCAATAAAAGGAATTACCGGATTATCAGGTACTGTGAGATTACCATTCTCAATGGTGATTTTTTGTTCGCTCATGCTATAATTTTATTAATAATCAATATTCTGTAGAATGAGCGAATTTAACAATTTAATAGTTCAAAAAAGGGTAACCAGTGAGGAAGGTTAGTAACTTTCTTTTTCATTGGGAAACTCACCGGTTTTCACGTCACCAATGTAATTAGTAATGGCATTGGTGACCACCGAATTCAAATCGGCATAAGTCCGTAAAAACCTTGGTTTAAACTCTTGGGTAATGCCCAACATATCCTGCATTACCAATACCTGTCCATCAACATAAGGGCCTGCACCAATCCCTATTATTGGAACATTTATTTTTTCAGCCACAATTTTTGCTAAATGCGACGGTATCTTTTCCAGGACAATGCCAAAACAACCACAATCTTCCAATACTTTAGCGTCTTTCACTAATTTATTCGCTTCAGCATCTTCCTTTGCCCTAACTGTATAGGTGCCAAATTTAAATATTGATTGAGGTGTAAGTCCGAGATGCCCCATTACAGGTACTCCCGCACTTAAAATCCTGGAAACAGATTCCTGAATCTCCTTTCCTCCTTCCACTTTAACACCATGTGCCCCTGATTCCTTCATGATCCTAATAGCAGACCGCAGTGCTTCAGATGAATTTCCCTGGTATGATCCGAAGGGTATATCAACTATCACAAACGCCCTGTCAACAGCCTTCACTACGCCGCTGGCATGGTAGATCATTTGATCGAGGGTAATGGGAAGAGTGGTTTCATTGCCAGCCATGACATTGGAGGCGGAATCCCCGACCAGTAAAACATCTATACCAGCGGCATCGAGAATCCGGGCCATGGAATAATCGTATGCTGTCAGCATTGCAATTTTCTCACCCCGGTTTTTCATCTCCTGTAATTGGTGGGTGGTGATTTTCTTAATATTTGATTTATGAACTGACATTTTCAATGCAAATAAACTTCCTTTTTCTTTTTATTTAGTACTACTTCAACGTGTTCATTCAAGGTGGTTGATAATTCATACCCAGTATAATTTGAAGAGATCGGAAACTGGGTATGACTACGATTTACCAATACTGCGACTTCGATCTTTTTAACTTTAATATCAAGAAAGGGTCGCATGCTGTAAGCAAATGTTTTACCAGTGTTCAACACATCGTCCACTAAAATTATGGTTTTGTTGCTCAAAGTATTTGTATCACAATTTATAGTGGTATTGTCGGCCATTGGATTTACCTTATCAAGGTCAATCTTTACCAGATTTAACTTTATTGGTGATATATCGTCTAACTCCTTAAATAATAATTCTGCTAGTCTCATGCCTTTTTCACAAATCCCGGCAATCACCAACTCCTTTTCCCGAAAATTATTCTCATAAATCTCAAAGGCCATTCGCCTGATTTTTTGCATTACCTGGTCCCCAGTTAAAATACGATTGACAGACTTGTCCATATTTCAATTTCTATATTAAGGCATTAGATGCTATGTTTAAAAGTAGGAAGAATTAACATAATTTGCATATTATCCACTTCATCATTTCACAGATTTCCTTTCAAGCATCATTTATTCATACTTAAGGATTTCAAGAGTACATTAATATCATCATTTCAATTTTATGTATATCAGGTTCGGGGACAATTATGCACTATAATCACAATTTCTTTGAAATTGCAAATGTAAAGTGTAACCTTACACCATACTGTTTCTTTAATGATTAAAAGCATTAAGAATAAATCCCTTAAATTACTATTTGAGAAGGGGGATAGTTCTAAAATTCGTCCTGATCAATTAAGGAATATTGAAAACATCCTTACAAGGCTTCAAGCTGCGAAAGAAATTAAAGACATGAATGCACCAAGTCTGAAACTACATGAACTTAAAGCAGAACGTAAAGGGATTTGGGCAGTAACAGTTAATGGGAATTGGAGAATTTCATTCCAATTTAATAATGGGGATGTATTTGATGTAAAATTAGAAGATTATCATTAGTAATGGGAACAATGTTAAAACCGGTTCATCCTGGAAGAATTATCAGGGATGACTATCTGAAACCTTTGGAATTAACTACTGGTGCCCTGGCTGAAGCACTTGGGGTTAGTAGGCAGACTATGGCTGCGATATTGAACGCGCGGGCCGGAGTTAGTCCAGAAATGGCTTTGAGGCTTGCAGAAGCTTTTGATACAACTGCCGATTTTTGGATAGCTATGCAAAGAAATTATGACCTATACAAGGCAAAGAAAAAATTTACTCCAAGGGGAATTGTAAAAAGAATTTACAATAATCCGATTTGATTTAAAGCTATCGAATAACCACACGGAAAAGTTTGTAGGTGTCCTCGTAAGTTACTTGCAACAAATATAAGCCAGGATTAAATCCAGGGGTCTCTATTGTAATGGTATTTAGCCCAGTGGGCACATCATTTACCGTCTTCTCATAAACTGATTCCCCTATAGAGTTTATTAATCTAAGATTTACATTTTTCATCTCCGGGATCAAAAGCGAAATGCTGACCTGATCTTCGACTGGGTTTGGAAACGGATCAAATATTAGGGGGTGCCCTTCGAAATTTATGCAAACCTCATTGTTAGAAACATCACTCTCGATGTATGAATCATTGAGAGGTTTCAAGGTAAAGCAAACAAATTCCAATTGTTCTTTAGTAAGGTTGGGAATTTTAAAGTCCAAAGTATAATTTCTGGATTCAAGAGGAATTATGGAACCACTAAATGATTCTACAAAGTTTAAAGTGCCCAGGTTTATTAAAATATCCATTTCATCAATTGTTACCGTTCCATTGTTGGTAATAGACAATACAATTTTAAGGTTACCATTCTCTTCCACTAGGTTTACATTTTCCAAAGCTATTTCCAAGTCCGGAACTACTACTTGTATCAGTTTACTGTCAGATAAGGTACAGCCAAATTCATTGGTGGCTTCCAATGTTACATTATAATCTCCAAGCACATCAAAAATGAAGGTGGTATCCCTGGCACTACTACGGGTATCATTGGGATCCTGAAATATCCATTGAAATAAATCAGCATCTTGTGTTGTATTGGTAAAATCAACTGTTAAGGGTGCTGCACCAAATTCGATGGAAGTTTCAAATCCCGGTGTTGGCACATCATTTACTTCCAAATTTTTCGCAACAAATTGATCGCAACCATTAGCAGTGGTGACTGTTAATGAAACCATTTGAGTCCCCGTTGAAAGAAAAGTATGATTCATTATCCCTGTTTGAGTGCTAACCGTATCTCCATTGATATCCCATAACCACTCAATCACATCATCGGCTTGTCGAACAGTAACATCTTGGAATTCAGAAACTTGTCCTACACAAAGTGGCCCAAAGCTAAAATCTGGCAATAATTCTTCAGCAACATCTATTGATTTTGAAACGAATACTGAGCAAAAATTATCAAATGCAAGGGAAAGGTTAACCTGTCGTATACCCGGAGTTAAGAACTGATACTTAGGATCGGTTCCGGTAAGCATTTCCCCATCCACATCCCAGATATAATCGGTTACATTTACACCATTCGCTAATACAGAAGTGTCATGGAAATTAACAGAATCCATTACACAATTTCGCTTCCAGGTAAAATCTGCTAAAGCTGTTGGCAGTACTTCGATATTGAGGATTGTTGAGTCCTGGCAACCAAAGTTTGAAGTGGTTACTAATTTTACATTGTAATTACCAGGTTCAGAATACAAATGTGCAGGATTGATTAACGAGGATTGGTTCGCAGAAGAGGCTGGATCACCAAAATCCCATTCCCAACCTGCAATATTGGCATTATTTACTAATGATTGATCTATGAACTGGGTTGAATCCATGGCACAGGATAGTTCACTAAAGAAATCAGTGCCTGGGTTGGAATGAACACTGACTGGTTTTGATACCTGATTGACACAGCCCAAAGCGTTCTCTACTGACAGAGTAGCATTATAAGTACCGGGATTTATATAGAAATTTCTTGGATCGCTGATACCAACTGCAGAGTTGCCATCGCCAAAGTCCCAGTTAACGGTTGTGATTCCACTACCAGTAGTCAGGTTTGTAAATTGCATGTCGTTGGTGTGGCAGATATCTGCAAAATCAAAGTCTACGGCTGGTCCTGCTTCAATATTCAGATTCTTTTGAATTTCTGTAACACAGCCAGGAATGGAAGTTGTGAGGGTTATTGTTTTTGATCCACCTGAGAGAAAAGTGAAGGATGTGTCCTGTTGATTGGAGCTTCCTTCCCCATTAAAATCCCACGACCATGTGATAACATTATCGGGTGGGCCAGTGGTAGCGTTGGTGAAACTAATTTCATTGTTTGAACAAATTATTCCAACAGGGAATGTAAAATCCGGTATTGGTTCATCATAGATGCTGATCTCTTGCACCAGTGTATTTCCACAGGTGCCATCATCAATGGTTAAGCGGACAGGATATGTGCCAGTAGAAAGGAATTGATGGGTAGTGTTCTGTCCTGATGCTGTGTTGCCGTCACCGAAGTCCCAATTCCAGGAGAGGATAGATGGGTCGTTATTGGAAGAGGCTGTAAAGCCATTTATGTTGGTAATACAGATGTTGTTGTTTATGAAATCAATTGAAGGGGCTTGATTGTTTGTAACAGTGATGAATTTTTCAGCAATGTCTGTATTCCCACCACTATTAAAAGCCGTTAACTCAATCGCATATTGCCCTGCTGTACTGTAACTTAACCCAGATGGCTCAATATCAGTGCTATTTGAAATGGTAGGTATACTACAATTATCTGAAAAAGATATTCTACCAACCCTATTATTACTTTCTATTGTAAATATCCTCCAGTCAGGGGTGGTTTTTACAGCACTTAACCCAGCCCC
>CBDVAV010000002.1:0-29777 GCA_965372055.1 uncultured bacterium
AACGTGCCCTAATCATTTCCTGTCGATATAATGATTTATTAATTTCGAAAAATCGATTAAACAAATCATCAATACTTATATTATTATTATCATGGTTTATAGCAAATAAAAAAGTGAAAAGCGGATTTGAAATTCCAAGTTCATCATCACCATCTTTTCGATTTTCATTATACCTATTATTTCCAATTCTTGGCCTAATCAATCTTTGCGCTAACACCAATTTTTCTAATCCTTTGTCTAAACTATCAATATTTAAAGTCTGTTTTATTTCACCTATTGCGTAGACACCTTCAATTGGAAAATGTTTTCGTTCTTTTCCTTCTTTATTTCCGGTTAAATATGGAAACCACAATTCATTAAATATAATTATATCATGTTCCCCAGATGTTTTACCATCTCTATCACATAAAATTCCTTTACTTATTTTATATTTTTTTGGAATCAAACTTTCAATTGATTCTCGAACAATTTCTTCTATAACAATTCCAGAGTCAAAATTATTAATATTAAAAGACTTTTCTTGTTCAGCTTTATTCAATATCTGAGACTCAACATGTTTACACTCTTCAAAAATAATTTTGCTTAAAGTGTCAGAATTATTTTTGGTGGGTTTCCAATCTTCAGTTTTGGGGATTCCTTTCATTTATGTACAATTATTATTATTTATTTTATCTTCAGTCAACAACTGAAGATAAAGCATATGCACCACATTTCACATTTAGTTGTTATTAAAATTTTAATTATTGAACGAAGTTATCTGTTATTTTACATTCTCTATGACACATTTTATAATTGATATTGACATTATAATAAGAAAATATTTGCCAAAACATTAAATTTTAGCAACTCATAAGCATCCGTCTGAGAACCCCTTCAGAGAAACAAGCTTACCGAGAATGACGCCAGAACTGGCAACAGTAAACTGACAACCGACAACTCAAGAAACCGTCTTCCTATACCTCCAAACTGCCAAACTATTCAGCACCACGGCATAACCCACCACGATCATAATATGCCATTTGATATCGGCAATAGTGGAGCCTTTGAGCATTACCATGCGCACTACTTCTATAAAGTAGCGCACAGGATTAAAGAGGGTGATCTTCTGAGCCCATACGGGCATGTTTTCGATGGCGGTAAATAGCCCTCCCATCAAGATAAATATTACCATGAAAAACCAAGAGAGGAACATGGCCTGCTGTTGGGTATCGGTGATGGTGGAGATCAGCAATCCCATTCCCTGTACCAGTAGCATGTACACAGCGGCAAATCCATAGATCAGTAAAATGCTGCCCAAGAAAGGCACCTGGAAAACCCATTTGGCAATTATTAACCCGATAGTGAGCTCGAAAAGCCCTAACACTAAAAATGGAAATAGCTTGCCGATAATAAACTGGTGCTTGCGGATGGGCGTTACATTCAACTGCTCGATGGTACCGATCTCCTTTTCCCGCACGATGCTCATGGAGGAGAGAAAGGCCCCGATCATGGTTACCAACAACACCAATATTCCTGGCACCATAAAGGTGTAATAGTTAAGATCGGGATTGAACCAGAATGAGTAATTTACCTCGATACGGTTAATGGGAGATTGTGCCATAAATGCCGATCCTACAAAATTAAATTGTTGTTGAATCTCACGATTAAAATCCCTAATTACGGCGGAAGCATAATATGTTCCCAATCCGGCCTTAACTCCATCAATGGCATTGATCACCAGTTGCATTTTATCACTGCCCTCCCGTACCAGCGTTTTCTCAAATCCCTGGGGGATTTCAATTACCAGGTCAGCTGTATTTTTATCCAGGGCTTCTGCACCCTCAGAGGAAGCTAAGCCATAGCCAACCAGCCTGAAGTAATTAGAACCCTCCATTTTGTTTATCAATAGCCTTGAGAACGAAGACTGGTCCTTGTCAATGAAAAACAGATTGAGGTTTTCAATTTCATAATTGACGGCATTGGACAAGATCAACAACTGGATTACCGGGAGAATGAAAATGACGGGCAGCATCCCTTTGTTCCTGAAAATCTGCAGGAATTCCTTTCTTACCAGAAAAGTGATGGTCCTCATTACGCCAACCTTATCTTAAATTTTTTAACACTCATACCTATAAAAAACACGGTAAACCCAATCAGGATTACCGTTTCTTTCCAAAAGTACCCTATCCCCAAACCCTTTAACATGATCGATTTTACGATGATGATAAACCACTTGGCGGGAATGATATTAGACAGTAATTGCAATATCCATGGCATGTTTTCAATAGGGAAAATAAAACCCGACAGCAGAATGGTTGGGAGCATCAATCCCATCAGCGAGATCATCAATGCCGTTTGCTGGCTTTGGGTTACCGAGGAAATGAAAATGCCCAGGGACAAGGCCAGGATAATGAACAAAGTGCATTCCAGTAATAAAAGCACTATGCTGCCATTGATAGGTGCCCCAAAAACAAATTTCCCCAGCAACAGAATGACAATGGCATTGGTAAATGAAAGCAATAAATAGGGGACTACCTTGGCTATGATCAATTGTGCCGGTTTCATTGGGGAAGCCAGCAATACTTCCATGGTACCGTTCTCTTTTTCACGGGCAATGGAAATAGATGTCATCATGGCCGAAACTAACATCAGTATAATGGTGATCAAGCCCGGAACAAACATGAATACACCTTTCAGGTTAGGGTTATATTGCATCCTGATCTCCGGGACAATCACCATCCCTGGCAATCTATTTCCGTTCACCTCCTGTTGGAAATCCGCAATAATTGAGCTTGTATAACTGATCAGGGTATTGGCAGTATTTGGATCGGTGGCATCAGCCAGGATTTGCACCTTGGCAACATTGTCCCTTTCAAGCCTGGTTGCAAATCCTTCCTCGAAAATCACTACTTGCTTCACTGTTCCTGTTTTAAATACCTCCTCGATTTCCGCTTCATTGGTCAGGTTTTGCTGGAGGATAAAATAACCGGAGGACAAGATCTTGTTTGTAAGCTGTTGAGATAAGTGGTCTTTTGATTTATCTAGGATGGCAATTCGGGCATCTTTTATTTCATTGGTGATGGCATAGCCAAACAGCAGGATTTGCACTATAGGCATGCCAAAAAGGATCACCAAAGTTCGGGTATCCCGGAAAATATGATAGACTTCTTTCTTTACAAAGGCTGTAAATCTTTTCACGGTTTATGGTCTTGCCATTTTTACAAATACTTTATGCATTGAATCCACCCCGAATTGCTTTTTTAAATTCCCCGGGCTGTTCAAAGCATCAATCCTTCCATCCACCATCATTGAAATTCTGTCACAGTATTCGGCTTCGTCCATATAATGGGTGGTTACAAAGACTGTAATATCATTGTGGGCCGCTTCATAGATCAAGTCCCAGAATTGACGTCGGATAATGGGATCGACCCCTCCGGTAGGTTCATCAAGGAACACGATCTTTGGCTCATGCAAAATAGCTACAGAAAATGCCAGCTTTTGTTTCCATCCCAAAGGCAGTGATTTGATAAAAGTATCCTTAACCTCTTCAAGTTTGAGTTTATTGATGAGCTCCTTTGATTTATCCCTGATCTGCTGATTGCTTAACCCGTAGATCCCGGCATAAAACCGGATATTCTCCAATACAGTCAAATCCTCATAAAGGGAGAATTTTTGACTCATGTACCCAATGTTTCTTTTGATTTTTTCAGCCTGCTTGAAAACATCAAACCCTGCCACCGTAGCTTCTCCGGAGGTGGGTTTTAGTAATCCAATCAGCATTTTCATGGCCGTGGTTTTACCAGCACCATTGGCACCTAGAAAACCAAAAATTTCCCCAGGCATAATCTCGAAACTGATGTTGTCCACGGTAACAAAATCACCGAATTTTTTAGTAAGGTTTTTAGTATGGATTATTGGCTCTCCCATCAATTATACTGCTTCCATTAATGCAATGAAACAATCCTCTATCCCAGGGATTTCCTGTTTGATTTCGATCTCTTTATGACCCTTTTGCTCCAGGTAACTCTTCAATTCTCCGTTAGGCATTTCGCCACGTTTATCGGTATAATGTATATATTCCCCAAAAGCAAAAACGGAGGCTGCATGGGGAAATTCTTTAAGGTCTTTTATCAGCAGGTATTTGTCCGCACTTTTGATAGCGTAAAGGGGAGTGGTAAATTTTTCAATAATGCCTCCCGGAGTATCGACCTGCATGATGTGTGCATCCTGGATAAGGGCAACATGGTCACAGAGGATGGCTTCATCCATATAAGGTGTGGAAACAAAGATGGTAATCCCTCTTTCCTTTAATTTTTTTAACATCATCCAAAATTCATTCCTGGAAACAGGATCCACCCCGGTAGTGGGTTCATCCAGAAATAAGATTTTCGGCTCATGGATCATAGCGCAGGAAAGAGCCAGTTTTTGCTTCATGCCGCCACTTAGTTGCCCGGCCCTGCGATGTTTAAATGGTTCGATCTGACTGTATATGTCTTTAATAAGGTGATAATTGGCTTCAATAGTGGTTTGATGGACAGCGGCAAAAAGTGACAGGTTTTCCAATACTGACAAATCTTGATAAAGGGAAAACCTTCCCGGCATGTATCCCATAACATTTCTGATGTACCTATAATCCTTTACTACATCATGTCCCAGAACAGTAGCACTTCCCTGGTCAGGTAAAAGCAATGTTGCCAAAATTCGTATCAGCGAAGTTTTTCCGGCACCATCCGGGCCAATCAAGCCAAATAACTCACCTTGTTTGACATCCAAATTAATATTGTCCAGGGCCACAACCTGTTCGTATTGTTTAACTAAATTCTTTATTTCCAGTGCCGGGGATTCCATAGCTGTTAGTCTATCGTGGGTTTGATCCTTACCTCACCAGGCATCCCGATCTTTAAGCTACCGTTATTCTTTACCAACACTTTCATGGCATAAACCAGGTTGACCCTCTCTTCCTTGGTTTGTATAACTTTAGGAGTAAATTCTGCCTGTGATGCGATCCAAGATATTGTACCGGTATGCGATGAGTATTCCTTCTTACTTTCATCTACCAAAACTACCACCTCTTCACCTAATTGAAAATCAGTTAACTGATCACCACTTATATAAGCTCTAAGTTGTAATTCATCAAGGTTGGCAATTTTAAAAATCGGTTTGCCAATAATGACAAGTTCTCCTTCTTTGGCATATTTCGTAAGAACAGTGCCGGAGATAGGGGAGGTGATGTAACTTTTGGCCAATTGATCATTGATCATTTGAATTTGTACTTCTAAAGGGGCAATTTGACTGATGACAACAGAGTTGGCAGAATTGAGCTGGTTTCTGGTAGCCAAAATGCGGCTGTTTATCACTTCAACTTCCCCATTGATATTATCTAACTGCTTGCTGGTGGCAGCACCATCATTGACCAATTTTTCGATCCTGTTATTTTCCCTTTCAAGATTTTGTCTTTGTTCCAATAGTACATCGATCTGCACCCCAACATCTTTCAAATTACTCTTTAGGGCAGCTATACTGTATATAAGTTGTTGCTTTTTCAAATACAGTTGTACAGTATCAATAATGCCCAACTTTTGGTTCTTGGAAACCTTTGTTCCTTCTGTTAATGGAAACTCAACCAGCTTTCCGGATGCTTCGGCAGAGACGATCACCTCAATGGCTTCAAAGTTTCCATAGGCATCTGATTGGTCAGTACTGTTAGTACATGCAATCAGATGGATGGTTAGTATAATAAGTGGAAAGTGTTTCATATCATTATAAATTTCCGGCCTTGTTGAGTTTGTTTATTTTGGTCCTAATAAGATTTAACTGATTGATTTTAGCCATGATCTCAACCTTGGACTGATTGTTTACTTCCGTGATGTAAGCGGTGGAAGTTATTACCCCGTTTTGTAATTGTGAATAAGATTCCTTTACTATTTCTTTTTGGATGGCAAGAATTTCCCCGTCTTTTTCTATTAAAGCTTCTAGTTTTTCAATTTCAAGATCATCTTTGATTATGCTGATTAAGATTTTCCGTTCAAAGTCTGTTTTTTGTGTAGCAAGTATGTTTTTTTGCAGATCAAGTGCTTTTATTTCATTGTTATTCTGATTCCAATCAAAAATGTTCCATTGTATTTTTATTCCCGCCTGGTAAAAGCCGGAGGGGTCTGTTTCAAAGAAATCAAAAGGATTTGGCCTGCCTAACCCCCCGTTGAAAAAGGCAAATACCTTTGGATGATTTTTAATTGAAAGAATATTCTGGTTAGCTTCGATTTGTGAGGATCGAAAATCGAACAAAGCCAATTCAGGTCTGTTTATATCTGTGCTTGTTTCAACTGTGACTTTTGGAATTTGAAGTTGGGTAACAGGTGATATATCTCTGCCTACCCAAGCTGAAAGCATTCTTTGCAATGTTAGAAAATCCATTTTGAGGGAGATAAGCTTTTGGTCAAGTGAGATAATTTCTTTTTTCAAGATAAGACTATTGCTTGGCAGAAGAACACCATTCTTAACTCCTGATTCAATTTCGACCAATTGATTCTCCAATGTTTTTCTAATTGTTTCTGTGATTTTGATGTTTTCCTGGATGATCAGGCTACTGAAGAACAATTGATTGATCACATCCCTGATCTGGTAAAGTTCAACCATAACTGACTGTTGCTTGGATTCCAGTTCAGCTTGGGACAAGGCTTTGGACAAACGTGCTGATCCACCGTCATAGATTTTTTGTTGCAGTCCAAGGGTGATTTGAAATTGATCTTTCGGGATTTCGGGTAGTTCTGCTGCGGGATTTGAAAAAGGCAGCGTGAATACATCAGATTGATAAGTAAATTGTCCGCTTATCAATAATTTAGGACGATTTGAAAGACTTGCATTCTGTTCTTTTAAGTCATTTATGGTTTGATGATATAACTTTTGTTGGATCACCGGATTTACTTCGTCAGCTGCCTGGTATAGCTCTTTAAGAGTTAATGTTTGTCCCCATGATAAGTCAGGGGAAATTGCCACTATCAGTAACATTAATGTGCCTATCCTTAGTTTTATCAACCATTTAATTAATGAACCTTTGAAATAATTATTATGCTTCATCATTTTATACTTATTGCCCTCATAATAAAATGGGGGATTAATGTTTTTCTTTGTTTGATGAACTTATCGAAGTCATTTTGCTTCATACCGAATATGCCCATGATCATTGGCTGGGCCAGAAAGGGGAAAACAGTCATAGAAATTAGGTTTGCCATGAACTGCGGGGCAGATATCAATAATATGTTCCCCTTGTTGGCTTCTTGCTTAAGCTGACGATCAAGTATTTTTATTGAATCAGAGCGATCAAATCCCACTTTTTTTATTAGCTGTTGAGGGTGATTTCTCATTTCATTGAAGACAAAAACAGGAAGCAACGGGTTGGCGGTAATGGCATCTATATAATGATTGACAAACTGTTTGACTTTTTCGGAGAGAGGTTCATCTGAGCCCAGAATTTCCAATATTCTGGGAGCAAACCCATCAAGCACTTCTTCAAAAACAGTTTGGAAGAGTTTGTCTTTGTTGCGGTAGTAGTAATGTAGCAATGCCTTATTTATACCGGCCTCATCTGCTATTTCCTGCATGCGGGCTCCAACCATCCCTTTCCTGATGAATACTATTTTTGCTGCTTCTTTGATTTTAATCTCGGTATTGAGATCGGTTTTCATGGCCCCAATATACAAAATTAACTAAATAGTTTAACCAAATGGTTAATTTTATCCAACCCAATCAAAGTAAATCATTTGATTGATTTTAATATATAGTTATTGGAATTGGTAAAATCTAACTGTCAGGCAAGTTTCCTCCACGCAAATTGGAGGGCAACTTTAGTGTTTTTGAATATTGAACAACGATTAACGATTTCAGATTTTTGCGGTTTTCCCCGATGATCTGTTCCAAGAGCAAGGACAATTTCAAAAAGTTTTTTTTGAATGTAGAAGTGCAACAGTTTTGCAATCACTTCTGAAATAAAAAATCGGTGTTCCTTGTTCGACATTCATTGTCTTTAGGCAACTTATTCTGCAATCAAATTTACCATCCTCAAGCTGGTAATAGTTTAATTTAACAGTAAATAGGTAATGATAACGATGCCCAATAGAAAGAGTAAGAGGTATAATCGTTTCATGGATTTATGCCTTTTCCCGGATTGATTGATCTTGGTAAATGCTTGACGCTGGGGATCTTTTCTAAATTTGTTCATTGTTGATTAAAGATGTAATGACCTGTTATCAGTGGCCGCTAAACAAGCTTCTTTGAAAGATTCTGTAAATGTAGGATGCGCATGAGACATGCGTGCAATATCTTCTGCCGATGCTCTGTATTCCATGGCGACAACCGCTTCAGCAATCATATCAGCAGCTCGTGGTCCAATCATATGGACACCCAAAATCTCATCTGTTTCACTATCTGCCAATACTTTTATTTGACCATCAATGTCCATGCTTGCCCTGGCTCTCCCTGAGGCCCTGAAGGGAAAAGAGCCGGATTTATACTGCCTTCCTTGCTCCTTTAACTGCTCCTCCGTATAGCCCACACTGGCAACTTCAGGCCAGGTATAAACTACCCCTGGGATCAACAGATAGTTAATGTGTGGCTTCTGGCCAGCCAATTGTTCAGCAACCAATACACCTTCTTCTTCTGCTTTATGTGCCAGCATCGCCCCGCGTATAACATCCCCAATGGCAAAGATATTATCAACTTTGGTTTTAAGATGTTCATCAACTTCAATCTGACCTGCTTTATTGGTTTCAATACCCACATTTTCCAGCCCAAGGCCATCAGTGTTTGGACGACGACCGATGGATACCAGGCAATAATCCCCCTTGAAATCCAATTTATCCCCTTTTGGGGTTTCCGCTGTTACAGTAACTTGTTTTCCCTTGACATTGACCGCTGTTACCTTATGTTTGAAATAGTATTCAAACCCTTCCTTTTTTAATACTTTTTGCAATTCCTTGCCCATGGTTTTATCCATGGTTGGGATAAGGCTGTCTAAAAATTCTATCACTGTAATTTTTGCCCCCAATCTTGCATAAACCGACCCAAGTTCCATCCCAATTACTCCTCCACCGATAACAATCATGTGTTTGGGTACTTCCTTAAGGTTTAGGGCTTCAGTACTGGTTATTACCCTTTTCTTGTCAATTTTAATAAAGGGCAAATGCATTGGTTTGGATCCAGATGCAATCACAATTTTATCGGATTTAATTTCCTGCTTTTTTTTATCACTGCCAGTTATGCTTATGGTATTCTTGTCAACAAATGCTCCTAGTCCATGGTATACATCGATCTTATTTTTTTTCATCAGATAATCAACCCCCCCCACGGTTTGAGTAACTACTTCATCCTTTCGTTTGATCATTTGCTTGAAATTTAAGCTGAGGTCTTTCAGTTCAATTCCATGTGTTTTAAAGTTATGTGAAGCATTGTGGTAATGTTCTGAGGAATCAAGCAAAGCTTTTGAAGGAATGCAACCAACATTCAGGCAAGTTCCTCCCAAGGTATCATATTTTTCAATAATGGCAGTCTTGAATCCAAGTTGGGCACAACGGATAGCGCAAACATACCCGCCTGGCCCAGATCCGATAATTGTTATGTCATATTGCATGTTTAATTTTTTTTCATCATAGGATTCATGAACATACTAGGGTCGAAATTTTTTACTTCATATCCTTCAGGAATAGAAAAAATACTTTCATCAATTGATTTATTATCAACTTTAACAGCTGTCATTTCTATTTTTATTTCGCCCATGCCGGATTGTGCAATGTTCATTATTTTTAAAGGAAAACCCTCCAGCTCGGGGAAATAAAAAGCCCCACTTCCTCCAGGCATTTGACTGGGGTTTTTAGGATATGGAATCTTAATATCTTTAGTTACCCAAATAAATGACTCCATGCTCTGTCCTTCAGCAGTTGCCACAACTTTGTATTTCTTACATTTATATCCCAAAATATCTATGATTTCATCCAACTCAGTTATCGTGGGCCGGGACATTTTCATCTCTTCAATACTTTCTTCCACTGCATTTTCCATTTTGTAAGCAACTTTTTCAGCATGCCTGATCATGTAACTACTACCTGTTTGGTTGTCCACTATAATTTCCCCCATCATTTGTGCCATCATGCCACCGCTAATCTTAAATATGGATTTATTCCCTTTGAATGAGAACTCATAGCCTTGTGGCATGAATTGAGCCATTTGTTCCACATTTTCGCCAATTATTTTTACTTCAAAAGAAATCGTTCCCTCAAAAGTATCCTGGGAAAAGCCATTGTAGACAATGACTGCAAGGATTAGTGTTAATGTCAGCTTTTTCATAATGGTGTTATTAAGTATAAAGTACAAAGTTCAAAGTAGTACAAAGTATAAAGTACAAAAAGTATTAAGTACAAAAAGTATTAAGTATTAAGTATTATGTATTTAGATTCAATTTAACGACTTTTTCAAACCATAAATCATATTTACAATTGATTCTATATATACTATAAATTCCTCTAATTTGTCATTTTTTAAGTATTAAACATTTTCAAGCGACAATCAAATGAGTCTCCATTTTGTCTAACATCTAGCATCTAACATCTAACATCTAACATCTAACATTATCAAATTCCCAAAAGCAACCTCGAAGGATCTTCAAGTAACTGTTTCAGCCTGACCAGGAAACTTACCGATTCCCTGCCATCAATAATCCTGTGGTCATATGATATGGCCAGGTACATTACTGGTCTGATTACTACCTCTCCGTTAACAGCAGTTGGCCTTTGTACAATGTTATGCATACCCAGAATAGCCGATTGTGGTGAATTGATTATTGGCGTGGAAAGCATTGAGCCAAAAACCCCGCCATTGGTGATTGTAAAAGTACCTCCGGTCATTTCTTCAATGCTGAGTTTATTATCCCTGGCTTTGGTAGCCAGTCTAACTACTTCGGCTTCAATTTGTTGGAAATTCAGCGATTCAGCATTCCTGATTACCGGTACTACTAACCCTCGGGGCGCAGAAACAGCAATTGATATATCACAGTAGTCGTTATACACTATTTCATCACCATCAATATAAGCATTTACCGCCTGCCACTCTTGAAGTGCCATACAGCATGCCTTGGTAAAGAAAGACATAAAACCTAATCCCACACCGTATTTCTCCTTGAACTGCTCCTTGTATTTAGCTCTTAAATCCATAATGGGCTTCATGTCTACTTCATTGAAAGTAGTAAGCATGGCAGTTTCATTTTTCACAGCCACTAATCTACGAGCAACTGTTTTTCTCAAACTCGACAATTTTTCCCTCCGTTGATTCCTTGAGAAACTCTCAACTTGTATGGCTGGGGCAACAGCATCTTCTTTTGAAACAGGCTTTTTATGTTGTTTTTGCGCTTTCAGCGCATCTTCTTTTGTAATTCTTCCATCAACCCCTGTGCCTTTAAGTTCTTCTGGGGCAATGCCTTTTTCTGCCAGGATTTTTGCAGCAGCAGGTGAAGGATGACCATCCGCATAGGATTCTGATGATGACGTTTCTTTGGTAGTAGCAACCGTTTCAGGTTCATGGGTTTCTGTATTCTCTGAGACCGGGGCACCTTCTGTTATTTCAATTTTGCAAATCATATCACCTATTTGCAGGGTGTCACCTTCTTTGGCCACGATCTTCAAAATACCATTACCTTCAGATGGTAGCTCAAAGGTTGCTTTGTCCGAATCGATTTCTGCAATAACTTCATCAAGCTCTACAAAGTCACCATCGTTTTTCATCCAACTGGCAATTGTAACTTCCGTAATGGATTCTCCAACTTCAGGAACTGTCATTTCAACAACTTCTCCTGATTTACTGGTCTTTTCAGAAGATTTATCTGATTTCTGAGCGGTTTTGGCAACATCTTCTGGCTTGGATTCTATTTTGGTGTCAGTATCTATTTCGCAGATAACATCACCGATGTTAATTGTATCGCCCTCTTTTGATTTGATTTTAAGCGTTCCTGCAGCTTCGGCATTTAACTCAAAACTGGCTTTTTCTGATTCCAGTTCACAGATCACTTCATCCATTTCAACATAGTCGCCATCATTTTTTAACCAATTGGCAATGGTTACTTCCGTAATGGATTCGCCTACCGTGGGCACTTTGATTTCTACACTCATTTTTTTGTGATTTTCTTAAATAATTTCAAAAGCTGTGTTGACAATTTCATCTTGCTCTCCCTGGTGGACTTTGTGATATCCCGTAGCAGGTGAAGCACTGGATTTCCTGCTTATGATCCTGATCTCATTTCTTTTCGAATAGGTTCGCAATATATATGTCCAATATCCCATGTTTGCAGGTTCCTCTTGTACCCAAAATATTTCAGGGTTTTTGTACTGGGCAATGATATCTTTGATTTGTAATTCAGGAAATGGATGTAATTGTTCAACTCTTATAATGGCAATATCTTTTTTCTTGTGTTTTTGTTGTGCTTCGAGCAGATCAAAATAGATCTTGCCAGAACACAGTAACACTTTATTGACTTTGGATTTAGTAACATAATCGTCTTCAAATACTTCTTTAAATCCACCTGAAATAAATTCTTTCATTGGAGAAATTACTTTTGGATGCCTTAAAAGGGATTTTGGCGTCATAACTATCAGAGGTTTTCTGAAGGGCCATGCTAATTGCCTTCTAATCAAATGAAAGAAATTGGATGGAGTTGTTAGGTTGGCCACTACGATATTATATTCTGCAGATAATTGTAAGAACCTTTCGGGCCTGGCATTGGAATGCTCAGGACCCTGGCCCTCGTACCCATGCGGTAAAAGCATTACCAAACCGTTCATTCTTTGCCACTTGGTTTCGCAAGGTGTAATAAACTGGTCAATAATAACCTGGGCGCCATTGGCAAAATCACCGAATTGAGCTTCCCAGATGGTCAAGGCATTGGGATTGGCCAATGCGTATCCAAATTCAAACCCTAAAACACCAAATTCTGAAAGTAAAGAATTATAAATGTGGAATTCTGCTTGGCCATCCTCAATATGATTAAGACTATTATAAGATTCATTGGTATCTGCATCCCTGATCACGGAGTGTCGATGTGAAAATGTCCCTCGTTGAACATCCTGACCAGACATTCTGACGATTTTCCCTTCCAGCAAAATTGAGCCATAAGCCAGTAATTCGGCGGCAGCCCAATTCAATAATTTATCTTTGAAAAACATGTCTTTACGCTGGTTAAACTGTTTTTCAATTTGTTTGATAGGCTTAAACCCATCTGGCAAAGTAGTTAAGGCTTTAGCTACTTTATCAATAACCTTTTGTGTGATACTTGTTTCCGGGGATTGATCAAAATCAGCCGGATTTGACTTTCGTAATTCTTTCCATTCCTTTTCCAGTGGTTGATAATTATAGGGAAGGGCTTTTTGTTTCACCAAATTAAGCCTGTCCTGCAACAAACCACGGAAGTCTTTGTCCATAGACTTGGCCAGCTTTACATCTACGTCACCCCTATCAAGCAATTGCTTATTATAAACTTCCCTGGGATTAGGGTGTTTAGAGATTATCTTGTAAAGCAGGGGCTGGGTGAATTTCGGTTCATCGCTTTCATTGTGTCCATGGCGGCGGTAACAAACCATATCAATAAAAATATCCCGTTGAAATTTGTGTCTGTATTCACAAGCCAGTTTAACACAGAAGTAAACTGCTTCGGGGTCATCACCGTTCACATGGAGTACAGGAGCGTCAATTATTTTCGCCACATCAGTACAGTAAATGCTTGACCTTGCATCCTCAAAATCGGTAGTAAACCCAACTTGGTTATTAATTATGAAATGAATGGTGCCCCCGGTCTTATATCCAGGTAATTGAGACATTTGAACTACCTCATAATTGATGCCTTGTCCGGCGTAGGCGGCATCCCCATGTATTAAGATGGGTAGGATTTTGGTAAAATCCCCATTATATTGTGTATCTAGTTTAGCCTTTACAAATCCTTCTACTGCTGGATTGACTGCTTCCAAGTGTGATGGATTGGGTGCTAATTTCAGGTTTACGGTTTTACTGCCTGTTGTCACTATCTCACTGGAAAATCCCATATGATATTTCACATCACCATCACCCATGGTAAGATCTGGGTCAGAGGTGCCTTCAAATTCGCTAAATATCTGTTCATAGGTTTTACCCATGATATTGGCTAAAATATTCAGTCTTCCACGGTGTGCCATTCCGATCATTACTTCTTCCACACCCAGTTCTGCAGATAGGTTAATGATAGCATCAATGGCTGGTATTGTAGTTTCACCTCCTTCCAGAGAGAATCGCTTTTGGCCGATATATTTGGTATGCAGAAAATTTTCAAATACCACTGCTTCATTTAGTTTTTGCAGGATGCGTTTTTTTTCTTCGGGATTTAGTTTGAAATTAAGCGCTTCCTTCTCGGCCTTTGTTTTGAACCACCTTAGAATATCCGGTTCTCTAATGTACTGGAACTCAAAACCAACTGGCCCTTCATAAATCTTTTTTAAAGCCTTTATGATTTCTTTAAGTTTTGACCTTCCTATCCCGAGTGCTTTTCCTACATCGAATTCAGTATCAAGTTGGTCATCCTTTAGGCCAAAGTTATCAAGATCTAATACTGCTTTTCGGTCTTTACGCTCCCGGACTGGATTTGTTTTGGAGCGTAAGTGAGCCCTGGAACGGTATGCCTGAATTAAATATCTAACCTTTACCTCATTATATGCAATTTCAGCAACATCGCCGGAGGTAGCTGAACCATTTTCTCCATATTGTTTACGGGAAAATTCAAATCCTTCAAAAAATTTTTGCCAGCTTTCGTCAATAGAGGCTGGATCATCAAGGTATGATTGATAAAGATCCTCAATAATATTTACATCGGCATTGGCTATATAGGAGTATTTGTCCATAGTAGTTGGCACGGTTGGGTTTGACAAAACTAGACAACTTGCGAATAAATACGAAACCGTATACACGAATATACAGTTATAAATAAACAAAAAGTATAATTTAATTAATAATTATTCTTTCATTCTGCAAGCATTGAGGGCCTTGCCAAAAATTTAATGAAGCCACCTTGCATTGAGGGTAGCACTTAATTATTCAGCACATGGAGTAAAACTTTTGTAGTTGAAAGTTGTTTTTAAGATTTTTCATTTAAATTTGCAGCCCTAAATTGAGTGCGGACGTGATCCACATGGTAAAATAAAAAATATGCCTGCTAAAATTAGATTAGCGCGTCGAGGACGCAAAAAATTGGCGTTGTACGACGTGGTCGTAGCAGACGCCAGAGCACCACGTGATGGTCGTTATATTGAAAAACTAGGAACTTACGATCCTAACACCGATCCTGCCACAATCAACCTGAATGCAGAAAGAGCTTTTAAATGGATAATGGATGGAGCCCAGCCTACAGATACTGTAAGGGCGATGCTTTCTTATAAAGGTGTGATGTTTAGAAAACATCTCCAGGTTGGGGTAATTAAGGGAGCTATAACCCAAGAGGATGCCGATTCAAAATTGGAAGCATGGTTGAAAGAAAAGGAAGCCAGGATTCAAGAGAAAATCGATCGACTTGCCAATGAAAGCGCTGCCGATAAAAAGGCCAGGATGGAAGCAGAAACCAAAGTTAAGGAAGCAAGGGCTGAGGCTGTTAAGAAGAAGCTGGCTGCAATTGTAGAAGATGAGGTTAAGGAAGCAGCTAAAGCTGATGAAAAGGAAAGTACTGAAGGAGAGGTAAAAGAAGAAGTTGCTGATGAAGTGGAAAGTTCTACTGAAGCTCCTGTAGTTGAAGAAGAAAAAGCAACAGAAGAATCTACTGATGAAACAGCAACCGGGGAAGTGCCTGATGCTGAGAAAGAATCCGCTGCTGCTGAAGAAACCACGGTTGAAGAGAAAAAGCCTGTTGCTGAAGAAGTGCCAGTAGAAGAAATTAAAGCCAAAGATAAGGTTGAGACTGAAGTAAAGGAAGAAACTCCGAAGGATACAAGCACAGAAGAAGTGACCAAAGAAGATGATCCGGCCAAGGAAGAAGAAGTTACGGCTTCTGCTGAAACCGTGGCAGAGGAATCAGTTAAAGAAGAGCCAGAAGCAAAAGTTGATGAAGAAGCAACTGCTGTTGAAGAAGTTAAGGCTAAAGAAGAAGAGCCTGCTGCTAACAAAACTCCTGTAGAAGGAGACAAAGTTGAAGATGAGAATGAGACTGAAGCAAAGGAAGAATCTCCGATAGAAGCAAGTGAAGAAGAAGTGACCAAAGAGGATGACCCTGCCAAGGAGGACGAAGTTAAGGCTTCTGCTGAAACCGTGGCAGAGGAATCAGTTAAAGAAGAACCAGAAGCAAAAGTTGCTGAAGAATCCAAGACTGAACCTGAACCTGAAACAGAATCCAAAGAAGAAACAACGGCTGAAGAGGAAACTCAAACTTCGGATGAGCCAGAAGATAAAGCCGACTCCAAGGAAGAAGACAAGGAATAATCCCATAGCCCATGAATATTGATTCATGTTACCAATTCGGACATGTGATCAAAACGCATGGTTTGAAAGGAGAGATCAAGATTTCACTTGATGTCGATTATCACCAAGAGTATGATGAACTGGAATCAGTTTATATTGAAATCAATAATAAACTTGTTCCTTTTTTTATTGATAGGTTCAACCAACAGAGTAATAAAGCAATAGTAAAATTTGCTGAGGTAGAATCAATTGATGATGCATTCCAACTAAAATCAAAACGATTGTTCCTGCCACTGGAAACCTTACCCGTTTTGGCAACAGAGAAGTATTACGCCCATAAAATTATTGGTTATGAGGTGATAGATGAGGATAATGGAAAGTTGGGTAGAGTTTTAAGGGTTGATTCAAGTCCTGGCCAGGATGTCATGGTCGTTGAAAGCAAAAACAAGGAAATATTGATCCCGATGGCTGATGACTTGGTCAAAAAAACAAATCATGACAAAAAAGAAATTAATGTCAATCTTCCAGATGGATTGTTAGATATTTACTTAAGCTAATCCATTACACGATGAGGTTTGATATTGTTACCATCCTACCAAAACTTTTAGAAAGCCCTTTTTCGGATTCAATTCTACAAAGAGCTATAAATAAAAGCTTGGTTGAAGTAGTGATACATGATCTGCGCGAATACTCAACCGATAAACATAAAAAGGTTGATGACTATGCCTATGGAGGAGGGGCTGGAATGGTGATGATGGTGGAGCCGATAGAAAATTGTTTAAACCATCTTAAATCACAAAGGACATATGATGAGGTTATCTATTTAAGCCCTGAGGGTAAGAAATTTAACCAGGGGATGGCCAATCAACTATCGATGATGAAAAATATAATCCTACTTTGTGGGCATTATAAAGGAATTGATGAGCGGGTGAGAGAGCAATATATCACTAAAGAAATTAGTATAGGGGACTATGTGCTTTCTGGAGGGGAGCTTGCCGCGGCAGTAGTAGCAGATGCAGCGATCAGGCTGATTCCAGGAGTCCTTTCTAACGAATCATCTGCTATGACAGATTCTTTTCAAGATAATCTTCTTGCTCCACCGGTATATACCAGGCCGTCAGATTATAAAGGCTTAAAAGTCCCGGAAATCCTCTTATCAGGCAATGAAAAGGAGATTGATAAATGGAGGTTTGAAAAAGCCGTGGAAAGGACAAAAAAAAATAGGCCGGATTTATTAAATGAAGATTAGTCCCGTGTTTTCTTCAGATTTTTAATACCTCTTTTAATTTACCGTAACCAGTTCGGCTAACCTTCAATTGTGTATTATTTTTTAGGATGACTAGGTGGCTGTCTTTTTCATAGGCCTCCAGCCTTAAAATCTCTTTAACAGCCACAATAAAAGACCTATGTATTCTTGCGAACTCATTTTCTGTAAGATGAGCTTCATAATATTTCATAGTATTTTGTTTGAGGAATTTTCCGTCCTGGGTGTGTATCATAACATAATCATCCTGGGCTTCGATATATATTATGGCATCCACTGGAATAATATGGATTTTGCTGCCCAGTTTTACAACGATTCGATTAATTGTCTCTACAGAGTTACGGGCAAACTGTAAGAGGTTACCAATCTTTTCTTCCTGGTTTTCCCTTGAAATAACTTTTGCTTTTGCTTTTTCCAAAGCTTCTGCAAATCGTTCTTTTGAATAAGGTTTTAAGAGGTAATCGGCTGCATTATACTCAAAAGCTTTAATGGCATGCTGATCTAGGGCTGTACAGAAGATGATTACAGGTTTGGCATCCAATAACTCCAGCATTTCAAACCCTGTGATTTTCGGCATTTTTATATCAAGAAACACGAGACCGGGGCAATGTTTCTGAATGGCTTTTACACCTTCAAAACCATTTTCACATTCCTCAACAATCTCAATATCAGAATAATCTTGAAGATAATTTCTGATGATATCCCTGGCCAGCTTTTCATCATCTATAATTACAGTGCTAATCATTGTGGTTTTGTGGAATTATTAAGGTCACTTCAAATATATGGTCACGGTTTACAACTGAAATCAAATCTTTTTTTCCAAAAATAAGACTTAACCTGTCTTGTATATTTTTTAAACCTACACCCTCGCCTTCACTGGAAATTGTAAAATCAGGGTCATAATTGTTTGAAATCACTATTATCAAATCACTATTTTGTTTGTAACATTTAATGCTGATATTAATTGTTTCCAAACTCTCGTTAACACCGTATTTGATAGCGTTTTCAACCAGGGGTTGTAATATCATATTGGGGACTTGTGCTTTTTTACAATCTTTTTCGACGTTCATCTCAAGATTGAGCCTTTTACCAAACCTTACTTTTTCAATTTCAAGATACAAGGTTATATTTTCCAATTCCTCACGTAATGAATTTCTTTCCCTGTCATCTTTGCCGATCGAATACCTAAGGTAATCCGAGAGTTTAATGACCATATCACTTGCTTTTTTAGGAGATGAAATAGTTAATGCATTAATTGAATTCAAACTATTAAATATAAAATGAGGGTTTATTTGTGATTTGAGCATTTTAAGCTCCGCTTCTTTGATTTTTGATCTTAGGTCATGCTCCTCGATATTTTTCTCTTGCAACCGTTGGTAATGATCCATCAAATAATAAATCATAATGATCATACTGTAGTAGAACAAGCCAATCAATCCTCGCCAGATAAAAGAACCTTGTAAAAATTCGAGATATTCAGCATCAGTTGCCAGTAATTTTTCAAGGATTGACTTTGTAAAAAACAGCCATAATGAAACCGTTATACCTGCAGCAATAAGATGATTTACTATGACATTAAGTATTTGCAGTTTATTTGCCATCGAAAAGTAAACTGCATACCAGAGTCCTAATCCTATGCCCAGGAACAAAAAATTGTAAAGCAGACTATCCAGGATTGATGCTTTAAGACTTTGTTGGTAATTAACAAATAAAATAGCGATATGGATTCCAATTACATTGGCCCATATCGCCAGGTAATATTGATATCCTTTTCCTGAAAGTATAGGATGTTTCATCTCGATTCAAATGGCGGATAATTTAAGGACTTTTTAATTCCCCTCCGCCAAAACAAACAAAGCCTTTTAATATAAGTTCTTTACTTTGGTCTTTTTCCGTTCCTATTGCAGTTTTTCGTTTGTCTGAAAAAGCCCCAAATATTGCAAATACTTTTATTTTAACATTCCAATTAGGGGGAACAATAAAGTCTGAACCCCCGAACATTGTAAAAACGTCAATTACATTTTCTTCGTCGGAAAGTTTTGCATCCTGAAGATTTATTTTTGTGCCCCCGAATATTGATGTGACTTTACCGCCATTGAATTTATCTGAGGTGATGATTCTGTCAACACCTCCAAATATGGCTACTTCATCCAAATAATTGTTGTCGGAGCTATCTGTCCTACTTCTTGCACCTGAACGCCTGGTGATAAAATACAGACCGCAAACAATCAGGATAACTGGCCAAAATAAATCATCAAACCGGTAAGGTAACCAATGCATCCTTTCCATCATAAATACACCTCCAATAACTATGAAAATAAAACCGGCCCTCCTGCCTGTAATTAGCATGGTAAACCCAATTACTAAGAAAAGCATCTCCCATGAGAAGAAATAATATGGTATGTGGAAGAAGTTGAGGTTATCAATAAGGAAAACACTCCCTATCATTATTAATACTAATCCTAACCAAAGTCGTTTATCTGTTGATTTTTCACTCATAATGATTATTTATTTGATTTCAATTTATAATATTACGCTTATGGTTCCGATACTGCCAGGATAAATCGGCAAGCAGCGGAAATCCATCGGTAAGTGACGGATAAATTCGATGAACGATTTAAGATTAGTGTTTCTGCAGAGGGAAATATTTTAAAGCTACATCCCGTTGAGATAGAATTTCTTACTATATTTGCACTCCATTTTAAAGACCAAAGTTCAAGCCATGAGTGAGTTGATCAACTTAATTGAATCAGAGAACAAGGAATTGAGGAGTAAACATCCTGATTTCAAAGCAGGGGACACCATCAATGTTCATGTTAGGATCCGGGAAGGTAGCAAAGAAAGGATCCAGCAGTTCCAGGGAACTGTGATACAACGTAGAAACCCCAATACCAATGGTGAAACATTTACAGTAAGAAAAATATCCAATGGAATAGGTACAGAAAGAATTTTTCCAATCGTTTCACCCAGTATTGATAAGATTGAACTGATTAGAAAAGGTGCAGTTAGAAGAGCCAGAATATTCTATTTAAGAGGAAAACACGGCAAAGCGGCTAAAATTAAGGAAAAGAAATAGCTTGTAAATAATGTCCCCAAAGCCAACTCTATCAGGTTGGCTTTCATGTTTAGTACAATTGCGAAATTTAGATACCTTTACACCCGCAAATAATTAATTGATATGTCATACAACAAAATAATAGAACTTTTAGGCGAAGATGCTGATGGGCTGCTAAATCACAAGAGCGAAACAATATCACAAGATCTGCTTCATCGGCCTAACCCGGAAACTATATCCGATGTTTATGTAGATTCCAATCGCAATCCGCAAGTATTAAGGAGTTTAGCTTCAATACTTGGAAATGGCAGGCTTGCCAAGACAGGCTATGTTTCTATATTGCCAGTGGATCAGGGAATAGAGCATACAGCAGGGGCGTCTTTTGCGCCAAACCCATTGTATTTTGATCCGGAAAATATCATTAAATTAGCTATTGAAGGAGGGTGTAATGCAGTGGCTACAACATTTGGTTGCCTGGGAATAATGTCCAGAAAATATGCACACAAAATCCCATTCCTGGTAAAAATCAATCATAATGAATTGTTGACCTACCCCAATACATTCGAACAAATCATGTTCGGGTCGGTAGATGAAGCCTGGAATTTAGGGGCAACTGCGGTAGGGGCAACAATTTATTTTGGCAGTGCTGATTCAAACCGGCAGATTGTTGAGGTTGCCGAAGCCTTTGAAAGGGCGCATGAATTAGGTATGGCCACAGTGCTTTGGTGCTATACAAGAAACTCAGCCTTTAAAAAAGATGGGGTAGACTACCATGTTTCTGCTGATTTAACAGGTCAGGCAAATCATTTAGGTGTAACCATTCAGGCTGATATCATAAAACAAAAACTTCCAGAGAATAATGGGGGATTTACTGCCGTTGATTTTGCTAAAACACATCCCAAGGTATATGATGAGCTAACATCCGATCATCCCATTGACCTATGCAGATACCAGGTTGCCAATTGTTATATGGGCCGTATTGGTTTGATCAATTCCGGTGGGGCTTCTTCTGGGGCATCTGATTTAGCCGAGGCAGTAAAAACAGCGGTAATTAACAAGAGGGCAGGAGGTATGGGATTGATTTCTGGAAGGAAAGCATTTCAACGCCCGATGAAAGAAGGAGCTGAATTGCTAAATGCCATTCAGGATGTGTATCTTGCAAGTGAAATTGATCTTGCCTAGCATCCTTCCATCATCCTAAATTCAAACCATGGCTTGGTTTTTAAGAAAAGATAAGGGAATCCAAACACCAACTGCAGCAAAAAAAGAAGCTCCTGATGGATTATGGTACAAGACCCCTTCTGGTAAAATAGTCCATATACGGGAGCTGAAAAACAATGCTTATGTATCTCCTGAGGATGGTTATCACGTCAGAATAGGATCAAAAGATTATTTCGGAATTCTGTTTGACAATAACAAGTTCAAAGAGCTTGACGAAGGGATGACTTCCAGTGACCCACTGGGATTTGTCGATAGCAAACCATATCTTGAAAGAATTGAAAGTTCACAAAAGAGTTCCGGACTCAAGGATGCTGTTCGCACGGCCTATGGTAAAATGGACGGACTTGATATTACAATAGCATGCATGGACTTCACATTTATTGGGGGATCAATGGGCTCTGTAGTAGGAGAGAAAATCGCCCGGGCAATTGATCATTCCTTAAAAAAGAAAATTCCATTGCTGATTATTTCAAAATCTGGTGGGGCTAGAATGATGGAGGCAGGATTGTCGTTAATGCAAATGGCTAAAACTTCCGTTAGGCTTGCATTATTGGCCAAACAAGGTGTTCCATATATTTCTTTGTTAACCGACCCCACCACGGGAGGTGTTACTGCATCATACGCCATGTTGGGAGACTTTAACATAGCTGAACCAGGAGCACTCATAGGTTTTGCCGGGCCAAGGGTGATCAGGGAAACAATTGGAAAGGATCTGCCCAAAGGTTTTCAAAGTGCAGAGTTTGTACTTGAACATGGCTTTATAGATTTCATAGTGGATCGGAGAAATCTTAAAGCAAGGTTATCCTCACTACTAAAAATGTTGAAAAACTAAGCATTCTTAGTTCCGGCATATAAAATTTACTATTTTTCAATATGCGCCTTATTTCACATCCGGTGCTTTGCAATTACTATGTAACTTATCGTTGCAATGCCAAATGCGGTTTTTGTGACATTTGGCAAAGACCATCACCCTATTCAGATGTCAATACAGTTAAAGGGAATTTAATTGCTCTAAGGAAGTTAGGGGTTAAAGTTGTGGATTTTACAGGAGGTGAGCCTCTATTACATGGTGAGATTGATAAGATACTTAAGCTTGCAAAAGAATTGGGCTTCATAACCACCTTGACCACCAATGGCTTGCTCTTTCCCAAACGAGTTCATCAAATCAAAGGATTGGTGGATATGTTACACTTTTCTTTGGACTCGGCTGATAAGGACAAACACGATGCTTTGAGGGGAGTTGCATGTTTTGATTTTGTCATGAAATCAATAGAAGTATGCAATGAATTAGGGGAGAGGCCTGATATTTTGTTCACTGTTTTTGAAGGGAATGTTGATGAAATTGAACGGGTTTATCAAGAGGTATGCATTCCCAACAACCTTGTACTTATCCTTAACCCGGTGTTTGACTATAACCATGTGGATTCCGGGCCGCAGCTCACTTCCGTATCATTGGAAAAAATCTCTAAATGGGGTAAAAAGCCAATGGTGTATCTCAATCAGGCTTTTATTCAACTTCGTAAAGATGGCGGAAACCACGTGCAAAACCCTATCTGTAAAGCTGGAAGTTCGACTGTGGTGATTTCTCCTGATGACAAATTGCTCTTACCTTGTTACCACTTGGGAATAGAAGAGATTCCGATTAATGGAGATCTTTATTCATTGTTCAATTCACCTAGGGTACAGCAAATAATTGCCAATGAAGGAAAATATCCTGGTTGTGAGGGCTGTAATATAAATTGTTACATGCAGCCCTCATTTGCTGTAGAGCTCAATAAATACTGGTGGAAAGCATTGCCCAGTACGATAAAATATAACCGGATCAAAGGCACGTGGAAGGAACTTGTGAGATACTGAGAAGTTATTTGATTTAAATTAGACATCCACGTCCTTCTTGTCTGCTGAAAGAATTATTCTTTCATTCTGCAAGGTCGGTGAGCATGGTTATATTTTTTTGGTTTTTCCCTTAATTTGATGAAATGTTACAAGTTGCACGTTACATGTTCATATTTTCAAAGTATGAAACTTGAAACATACAACAGGAGGAGAAGTGGGAGGCAAGAGTTAGAAAAGGTTTTGCTTTTTTTGTGAACCACCTTCTTTTGGGGTGGTGGTTATTATCCAGTTATCCAACGTAAGTAATTTGGTAGAAAAAGCGAATCAGGTTTAAGATTATTAAATATATTTGTGGAGATAGGAAGATTAACCATATAAGCAAATTTTGAATTAAATGGCAACAGTAATTATATCCTCAATTGTAGCTTTCACCACAGTGATCGTGTTGTTGGTTTTTGTCCTTATCTGGGCACAGTCCCACTTGGTACAATCAGGAGATGTGAGGATCATTATCAATGGAGATGAAGCAAATCCTTTAATCACGGCAGCTGGTTCAACATTGCTAAATACTCTATCAGTACAAAAGATTTTTTTACCATCTGCTTGTGGCGGGGGAGGTACTTGTGCCATGTGTAAATGCAGGGTTTTGGCAGGTGGTGGTGATGTGCTTCCTACCGAGGTAGGACATCTGAACCGCACGGAGCAAAAAGAATCGGTTCGTTTATCCTGCCAGGTGAAAGTTAGAAATGACATGGAAATTAAAATCCCGGAGGAGATTTTCGGAATCAAAAAGTGGGAATGCGAGGTGATATCCAATTACAATGTGTCTACCTTCATTAAAGAATTCGTGGTGAGGCTGCCAGAAGGGGAGACCCTTGATTTCCAATCAGGGGGTTATATTCAAATAGATGTACCTGAGGTCGAGGTAGATTTTAAAACCATGGATATCACCCCGAAACCAGAGCTAAATCACCCCGAAGATGTATTTCAAGAGGATTGGGATAAATTTGGTCTATGGAGCCTGAAAATGAAAAACGATGAGCCCATTTTCAGGGCTTATTCAATGGCAAACCATCCTGCTGAAGGCAATATTGTAATGCTCAATATACGCGTTGCCACTCCACCTTGGGACAGGCAAGCCAATAAGTGGATGGATGTAAATCCTGGGATTTGCTCGTCCTATGTTTTTTCCAGGAAACTGGGTGATAAAGTAACCATTTCCGGCCCTTACGGGGAATTCTTTATTAATCCAACAGAAAGGGAAATGGTATATATTGGCGGTGGGGCAGGAATGGCTCCCCTTCGATCTCATATATTTCATTTGTTCCATACTGAGAAATCCCAAAGGAAAGTATCTTATTGGTATGGTGGCAGATCCAAGAAAGAACTGTTTTACCAGAATCATTTTAATAAAATCGAAGAAGAATTCCCGAATTTTCAATTTCATATTGCTTTATCAGAACCGCTTGATGAGGATAACTGGACCATCAAAAAGAGCCTTGATGATAAGAACGCTGATGGTTATATTGGCTTTATTCATCAAGCCTTTTACGATAATTATTTAAAAGACCATCCCGATCCCGAAGAGATCGAATTTTACCTTTGTGGGCCACCTTTGATGAATGCAGCAGTCTTAAAAATGCTGGATGAATTGGGTATACCATCAGAGAACGTCAGGTTTGATGATTTCGGAGGATAGAAAATGGGAATTTGAATTCAACAATAAACCTTTAAGCCAATTTGTTAATTTAATTAAATATTGAAATTGCAAGTTACAGGTTGCAAGTTAATTAAATCCAAACTTGCACCTTGCAACTTGAAACATGGATCAAGAGGAAGATTGGGGTAGTTGATTTTAATCAATATGTAAAACCAAGCTCACATGGATTTAAAGATTTTTTTCTCGCCAGTAAATTCAAGTGTTTTTGAAAACATAGAATCACCGACTTCGTTTTTTAAAAGCATCTCTGTGAACAATGAGCAGATGCCTGATTATGCAAGTGCGGAGATAGCAATTATAGGAGTAGAGGAATATAGGGGAGCAGGTAGTGAAGGTAGTGGGCAAACCGGGGCTGCAGATCAAATTAGAAACAAACTTTATCAACTCAAGAAGGGATTTGGGAAATATAAAATCGTAGATCTTGGTAATATTAGAAATGGTGTTTCTTTGGATGAAACTTATCTCAGGATAAAGGAGGTTTGCCAAATGCTGATTGAGAAAAACATACTTCCGGTAATCATTGGGGGATCTCATGATATTGACTACGGACAATATATGGCTTATGATGGTTTGGATAAGTTGGTGAGTGTGCTGAATGTTGACGCATTTCTCGATATGGAGGAAGGGGCTAATAACAACATGAACAAGAAGCATATTCATAAGATACTGTTACATGATCCAAATTATTTATTCAATTACAGCCATTTGGCGTATCAAAGCTATTTGATAAACCAGGATACAATATCAATTCTTGAGAAGCTTTATTTTGACACTTACAGGGTTGGACATTTGAGGTCGAATATCGTAGAAATGGAACCAATAATCCGCAACGCTGATATGATGACATTTGACACTGTAGCTATCAAGTCGAGTGATGCACCCGGTTCAGAAATGGCCCAGCCTTTCGGCTTAACTGGTGAAGAAGCTTGCCAGATATGCTGGTATGCAGGACTCAATGAAAAATTATCTAGTATAGGGTTTTATAATTATGACCCTGAAATGGATGATGACCAAAAGAAGACAGCATCAGTATTGGCAACTATGGTATGGTATTTTATTGAAGGTTATTATCATCGCAGGGGCGAACAGAATTTTAAAACTAATGATTATTTAAAATTTGTAGTTCCCATGCCCTCAGAACCTGAAACCCTTAGTTTTTACAAAAGCAGGCTCAGCGAAAAATGGTGGATTGAAGTGCCTTATCCTGAAGGGAAGAAGAAATATGACCGCAATTGTATTATTCCATGTAGTTACGCTGATTATGAAAATGCCACTAAAGGGGATCTGCCGGAAAGATATATATCAACTTATTCAAAGTTGATCTGAAAGTTTAATATCATATAAATATCATATAATAATTTATCCATGAGTTATTTGCGATTTAAAATCAGATATATGAATCTTCAAATATTTGTGTTTCCAATAATTATATTGACTGTAATTAATTGTCAATCTAATTTAACTGAAAGACCCGGGAATTACACTTTAGAAGAAGATAAAGGAATATATGTTGAAGTGTTTGACTCCACTAATGTTGATGAAAATAGATTCACAGCAAATAATTTTACATTTAAAGATGGATCACAATTCATATACTCTTACAAACATTTATCAAGGGATGGAAAGAAATATTATTTTGAAGAAGACAGCAGTATTAATGACAGTAAATATGCTTGGAAGTTTATAAATATAGATTCCATAACAAGTCATACTATTGAAAAAGTAAAGATTATAGTAAAATATGGACTTCAACCCTTTATTCAACATATTCCTGAATATAATCAGACAATCATACAATTTGACTATCCAACGAAAGAAGGCTTAGCTTCTTTCAATTCAATTTCAGGGGTTATTGAAAATGAAAAAAATATATGGATGCATCCACCAAGAGATAAATACTTCAGAATATTGGAATTAAATCCATTCCCATTTATAAAAGCACCCTATGAGATTGGAAATCAATGGAATTGGTCACTTAAAATTGGTAGCTCTTGGGGAGATAAACGATGGAAAATCTGGGAAGGTACAATCGAAAACAAATATGAATACAAAATTACAGACAAGCGGATTGTAGATACCATTTTAGGGGAAATAGAATGTTATGAAATCACATCTAATGCAACAAGTAATATAGGTGTAACGGAATTAGTGGCTTTGTTTAATCCAAAATACGGGTTTGTTAAGTTAAACTACACCAACATTAATGGAAGCAAGACTATATTAGAATTAATTGAATTTAAAGAAATTGAATTATAGCAAGCAACAAATTTATAATCAATATTAATTTTCAACTTAAAGAGAATGTTGAGGTAATTAGCCTGATTGATTTTATTAAAAAATAAAGGGTGCTTTGTCAAAAAAGTGTCGTGTTGGTAAAAATCTCGGGCAGTAATATTTAAAGTATAGTGATGAATTTATTCGAACAAATGCCCAAACCACTTTTTTGATTACAGATGACTTAAGCAAGAAATAAATGTTTAATAGGATAATTATGAATTGATATCATTTAAGAAAGTTGAATATTAGCTATAGGTATCAATTCTTTGTAAATTTAATACAAATTGAAAATTGGAATGAATGCTATAAAAATAAATGTAAATAAACAAATGGATGGATATACTTTTAGTATAACGCCATCTATTCGAGCGTTTATAAAAAAGCATTTTCCAAATGCTCACCCCGCGAATAATATCTTTGTAGCTTACGATACCAAAAGTAACTTTGAAAGTTACTATGGAAAACTTGGAAATTACATATTCCCAGCCCTTTTGGGTGTAGGGGATCAAAAAGATTTGAAAAAAATTGATGAAATTGAATTCATTGATTCCCAAACGGGTGACATTCTTCACAAGGTTAATCCGTGACAAAAAAATTCAATCAATACTTAGGGAAAGCAGGGCATCTGGCTGTTATGGCCGAATTTCTAATACGAGGTTGGAATGTAGCGATCCCGGAAGTTGATATTGGGGACGATATTTTCGTTGTTCAGGATGATAATGGCACTCTCAGGAGGGTCCAAGTCAAGACATCAACAGCAACTAGCAAACAGACAGGTATTGGAGGAATGTTTAGCCTAAACATTAAAAATTTAAGAAGAATAACTAATATTTTGGTTCATTATGTATTTATTACAAGGCAGTCCAATACTTGGACAAGACCTGTAATAATCAGGCAAGATTACCTTTTGGATCATTTTTTGAATGATGGTGTTGGATCACAATATAAGGATGCAATCACACTCATTTTTACATACTCTGACGAGAAAGTAAAATGCTCTAAACAAGACTTTTCAAAATACATTTGTAATTATTCTGACTTTCCGGAAATTGAGCATTGATAACCTGGACAAAATATTGTCCACCTTTTAGAAAACAAAATCAAAGAACTTATAACTAAGGATTCTCGATTTTTTTGGACGAGGGAATCTTTCTTAACTTCATGATTTTATACACCAAATAGCAGATAAAAAGCAGAGAAGCAACACTCAGATAAGGTAACATTAAACTTTCTTGAAGGGTAATATTCGCTGCTGAGAAAAATGCTTTGGTCATATTTCGGGCTCCCAACAAAATCGTTATTCCGACTACTAATAGCATCGATATGTTAGAGAAATAAGAATTTAGTGCCGAAGCAGGTAATATAGATCTATCGTTGACAATGATAAGCAGAAATATAGTAATAAATGGTAGCAGGAATCCGTTGATAGCTTGTGCCATGATAATTACTGGAATTGGCCTTAGCCCAGAAACCCCAACCAGAAAACCAGAAGCAAGGATAAATATCCAAACCAACCTGTATTTCCTGCCAGTATTGCTCCATTGTAAATTCTTTCGCCCGATAATTGATTGTGCTGTAATTGCAGAAGCCAGTGGAGCGGTGATTGCAGAAGTAAAGCCAGCAGCAAATAAGCCTACCCCAAGTAAAACTCCAGCCCAAGCCCCAAGTTGATCCTCTATGGCCGCATGAAGAGCCTGAAATGAAAATTCCCCTTTTATGGAAGTACCTACCAATAAAATAGCAATAGATATTATACCACCTATAATCACCGCAATTGTGATCCCAAACCTCATTTCTTTCAACTCTTGCCCCTTACTTATTCCCGAGGCTAAAAATAGATTATATGGAACAATGGTTGTGCCAATTAGCCCTACAATTATGAGGTTTGAGCCGAGTGGAATTGATGGCATAAAAGAGCCTTTTATCAACTTTAAAGTATCGAAATCGAGATTAATGGCTACTACAATAAATACCAAACC
>CBDVAV010000003.1:0-27080 GCA_965372055.1 uncultured bacterium
GATTTTCGCCAGCGCCTCATCTTGATCGGCAACGGCCCAGGCGTCTTGGGCCTGGCTCCTTTACTCCACCAATAGATTCTAATCCTGAGGAAGACGGTCTGTTCGATTACAGTATTGAACAGCCCGGGGAGATCATATTGGAATCTACCATAGAATTACGAAGAAGACTTGTCGGGGTAGTTTCCAGTGCTGTTTTCTTAGACTTTGGCAATATATGGGTATTGGATAAGGACCCCACCCGTGAAGGGGCACAGTTTAAAGCCAACCGTTTTTACAAAGAAATTGCTGTAGGGACTGGGTTTGGCTTGAGGTTCGATTTTTCATTCCTCGTTTTAAGGTTTGATGCTGGCATTAAAGTAATTGATCCGGCAAGGGAACCAGGAGACCGGTTCGTGCTGAACCATGCCCGTATCAAGGGGCCTTTTGGTATAAATCGGGAACCGGTTATATTAAATATTGGGGTGGGATATCCATTTTAGGATTAATCCCGGCCATCTTTCAAGAGAAGTAAAGCATCCGATGGCTTGGACGCCATCGGATGCTTTCTATTAATGGCGGTAATTAGAGATTTGTTTAATGATAACTTTGGGCTAAAAGTATGACTTCATCAAGATGAAGCCATACCCCCAACCTATTTAATTTCCATGGCTCAAAAGCAACTATTCCCCCAGCTTAAAAGTAATCGGTATAACCCTTCTTACCCTTACTGTCTCACCACTTTGTTTTCCAGGGTTCCAGTTAGGGGATTCTTTAATAACTCTGACTGCCTCAGCATCGCAACCAGCACCTATTCCCTTCAATAACTTGACGTCAGTAATAGAACCATCGCGTTCAACAACAAATTCAACATATACCTTTCCTTCGATTGCCATTCTTCTGGCTTGGGACGGATACTTTAAATTGTTCATCACATACTCATAAAATTTTTCTGTACCCCCTTCAAATTCCGCCATCTGATTAACTATATTAAATATTTGATCACCTCCCCCTTCCTCAGACGAATAATTTGAATCCCTTTTTTTTATTGGAATTTCAATAACATTAACATCCCCATCTACGACCCTAATATTTATATTCCCCTCCATAGTCACAACTATTTTCTCCCTTTCATTTATTGGAATTTCTTTAGTCTTTAACCCTACAAAGGCATATATCAGGGATTTATCGGCTTTATTTACTGATATCGTATATTCACCTTTAAGGTTAGTTACAGTTCCCCTGGATGTACCCTTTATAATAATATTTACTCCTGGTAATGGGTTACCGTCCAAATTCAGTACTTTCCCTGAAATTACAAATTCCCCTTTGGTAATCTCAGGATTGGACTCACTACAATTGTTTAAACCAATCATTAAAATTATTAAAGGAATGGTCAAAGCAAACTTTAACTTGTTGCGGTTGGCAGATTTTTTTAAATTCATCATGGTAATTCTTTTTTTAATTGATACTTGATTGAAATGACTTATTAATGGCACTTTTACATCTTCAAATAATGTTTTTATCAGTAACTGCTCATAAGATTCTTTCGAGGTGAATTTTATCACTTCCCTGTCGCTGATAAATTCATGTATAGTACGAATCTCTTTATTTATCATATAAATTATCGGATTAAACCAAAACACAACTTTGTACAACTCAATTATCATCAAATCCAAAGTATGATTGTCGTGTAGATGCTTTCCTTCATGAATCATGATACTGTTCAGTTCCTGATCTGTATAGTTATGATTTTTAGATATAAATATATATTTATAAAAAGATGAAACTTTTAGATCCAAGTCACTATAAATGATTGCTACATCATTCCTATTAACAACTTTTCCCTTATTAATAATTCTTGCAATTTTTACTATTGAAAATGCCAGCCTGATCATTATCACAAATACCCCGGTCAGGTATAAGATCAAAAGAATATCCTCCGTGAGATAATTTTGACTTGCTTGTAATGTTGAATTACCATTACCTCCCATCCATACTACGTCTTCTATAAATACCTCCGGTGTAATTTCCAAATCGATCTCAACAAATGGTATTATTACTGAAAGTACAAGCGCAGCAATAAGATAAGCCCTTTGAGAATTAAAGAAATGATCCCTCCTGATTAACAAGTAGAAAATGTAGAACCCTAATAAGCATAGACTTGATTGTAGAAAATATATCATGGCTTTTTCTTTCTCAGTTTATTGCTAAACTCTTCAAATGTCTTTATATCAAGATCCTTGTTATTTGCAAAATATGATAACATTTGTTCCGTGGAACCATCAAAATAATTTGTTATAAAACCTTTTAAAATGAAGGCAGTATATTTGCTCTTTGGAATTTTAGGAGAATATTCAAATGTATTACCATATTTCTTTCGCAACACAAATCCTTTATTTTCAAGTATTTTAAGAAATGTTCCAATGGTATTATAAGCAGGTTTTGGATCAGGCAATTGCTCAATTATTTCCCTGATAAATATTTTACCAGCTTTCCAAACCTCACGCATTACTTGCTCCTCAGCTTTAGTCAATTCAGTCATTTTCCTATATTTTTAGTAAAACTCCTAATTGTTTAGTTGATATCCTAATTATTTAGGAGTTAATTTCAATATAATTAATAATCGACCTATAAATGGGTATTATTGTGGATTAAAAATTACAACTATCAGGTATCACACTGCCAAAACTATAAATTAATAGTCAAGCACTTCACCTAAAACAACAGCCACTTTCTCATTATTGGGCAACATCCTTTTCTCCAGGTCTACATTAAGTGGTACGGCCGGCAAATCTACAGCACCATAAGCTTTGACTGGCGCGTCCAGAAACTCGAAGCAATATTCGGAAATCCTTCCTGCCATTGATTCTGCAAAAGAGTTCATAAGAGGTTCTTCTGTAAGCACAAGTGCCCTATTGTGCAGCTTCACACTATCAATTATAGACGCCCAATCCAGTGGGTTAAGGGTTCTTAAATCCAGGATCTCAACTTGTCCCCGGTATTGGGAACTAGCTGCCTTGGCCCAATAAACACCCATTCCGTAGGTAACAACCACCACAGTAGGCCCTGACTGGATTTTCTCATCATCAGCTGTTTGCACAATACTGGCTTTACCCAATGGAATGATGTAATCCTCATCGGGTTCAATGGATTTTGCATTGTTGGTACCAGGGAGCTTTGACCAATACAGCCCTTTGTGCTCCAGGGAGATAACTGGGTTAGGGTCATAAAAAGCCGCTTTTAATAAACCTTTCATATCTGCAGCATTGGAAGGAAATATCACTTTTATGCCCCTGAAATTCAAAAGTGTAGACTCAACACTTCCCGAATGATAAGGCCCTCCACCGCCATAGGCTCCTATCGGAATTCTTATCAGTGATTGAACAGGAAATTTACCAACCGTCAAATAACAGCTCTTGGATAACTCTTCAACCAGCTGATTTAAACTTGGCCAAACATAGTCCGCGAATTGGATTTCGACAATTGGCTTGCATCCCACTGCCGACATCCCGGCGGTGGAACCAACGATGTAAGCTTCCTGAATTGGCGTGTTAAAGACCCTGGCATCTCCATATTTTTGTGCAAGTGTAGCTGCCTCCCTAAAAACGCCACCCAAAGCACCACCAACATCCTGACCATAGAACAAGGCCTCGGGATGCTTTGCCATGATTTCATCAATTGCATGCAATCCCGCATCTACCATAACTACTTTTTCCGACCCATCTGGTTTTCTGTTTCCTTTTTCCTCCTTAACAACAGTAGGGGCAAATTCATGTTTATCAAATTCATCCAACTTGGGATCAGGTGCATTTAGGGCCTTTTCATAATCATGTGCTACTAATTTCTCAGCTTCTTGCCCGATTTTGTTAATTGAACTTTCGCTTTCCCCCTCCCTCAATAAAAAATCCTTAAGTTTAACAATTGGGTCTTCTTTTGCATGTAATGCCAGGTCAATATCCCCTCGGTACCATTCTTTTCTCACCCCAGAAGTATGGTGACCTAAAAGAGGGCATTTTGCATGGACTAATATTGGCCCTCTTTCTTTCCGGACGTATTGAATCGCTGATTCCAGTCCCTCATAGGAATTTGCGAAATCAGAGCCATCTACCCGCATTCTTTTCATGCCTTTAAATCCTGCCGCAAATTCATAGGCATCCATAGCCCTCATCTCTAAACCGGTAGCTGATATTCCCCAGTCATTGTCCTGTACTAGGTATAATATTGGTAGTTTTTTTAAAACAGCCATCTGAAATGCTTCCGAAACCTCCCCTTCCGTTACTGAGCCATCCCCCAGCGAACAAACAACCATAGGGCTTTCTTTACTTTTATTTAAGCCTTGTGATTCGAGGTATGCAATTCCTTGGGCCATGCCAGTGGCTGGTATTGCCTGCATGCCTGTGGCTGAACTCTGATGCGGAATAGTTGGAAATCCTTCTTTCCTGATCGAGGGATGTCCATAATAGGACCTTCCTCCGGAAAAAGGATCATCTTTTGCCATTAATTGAAGCATTAGCTCATAAGGCTGCATTCCAATTGCCAACAATATAGATTCGTCCCGGTAATACAGGGAGGCATAGTCATAAGGTTGCAATTGCAATCCAACGGCCAGTTGAATGGCCTCATGTCCCCGGGAAGTGCTGTGAACATATTTGCTGCAGATCTCACGGTTTTCATCGTAAGTTTCAGCCATCCTTTTGGCAATGCACATTAACTGATAGGCCCGTCTTAATATTTTTCTTGTCAATCTCGATTTAGATTTAATTTCTTTTATGATGGCCATTTAAGTGCACTCGGTTTTAATATCTTAAAATGACCCAAGATAATGAATTTAGGATACAATAAAGGCTGTTAATATTAAATTGAATACTTTTGCCCACTGCAATATAGATAATGGAAACATTGTTGGAAGTATTAAAACAGTTAGATAAAGAGCTATTCCTGATCATCAACAATTTCAACTCCCCTTTTGTTGATAGCATCATGTTTTATGTTACCGATACTGAATTTTGGTTTCCTTTTTATGCAGTCATACTTGGAGTACTAATTTGGAAGTTCAAATGGTCCTCATTGCCAATTATTGGTGGCCTGGTGTTAGTGATTTTATTTAGCGATCAACTTACTTCCGGTTTTATGAAGCCATTTTTTGAGCGACTTAGGCCATGCCATGAACCAGGGATCAAAAATGTTGTTCACTTGGTTGATGGCTGTGGGAAATTATATGGATTTGCTTCAGGACATGCTTCAAACTCTTTCGGTATTGCAGTATTTATATGGTTAGTAACAAGGAAATGGTGGAAGCATTCTGTATGGATGATAGCCTGGGCCGCTCTGGTTTCCTATTCCAGGATTTACGCAGGGGAACATTACCCTGGGGACATATTGGTTGGTGCATTATTGGGAGCCCTATTTGCTTTGATATTTTATTTGGTTTATCAGAAATTTTTAGTGAAAATCAAATTACCAGGATCTGCTCATCTCCCTGATTGAATTCTGGCAATATATTTACCAACAATATCAAATTCAATATTGACAAGATTTCCCGGTTTCATGCCATTAAAGTTGGTGTGATCATAAGTATAGGGGATGATAGCCACGGAAAAAGCATTTTCTGACACATCAAAACAGGTGAGGCTTATTCCATTAAGGCACACTGATCCTTTTTCTACTACATAGTTGCCATCAACAGGTTGGAACCCGAATTCCATTAACCAACTTCCCTCCTGAATGGCAATCTTCTTACACTCGGCAACTTGGTCAATATGGCCTTGGACTATGTGGCCATCAAACCTTCCATCAGCAAGCATGCTCCTTTCAAGGTTTACTATATCCCCTGGTTTTAAGTATTTAAAATTTGACTTTTCGAGGGTCTCTTTTACGGCAGTAACCCTGTGAATATCCTTTTTTACACCTACCACTGTAAGACAGACACCATTATGCGAAACACTTTGGTCTTCTTTTAGCTCTGATGAGATATCACTTTTGATCTCAAAATGATAATTACTGCCTTCAGTTTCAATAGAGGCTATTTTCCCAACCGATTCAATTATCCCGGTAAACATAGGTTATGCTTGATCATTACAGACCAAATTTAATTCGATTATTTAGAATATTACGCACAGCCCTTACCAATTTTAATCTAAATTCGCAATTAGAATACTTACAATGCTGGTTGATGATTATAAACATCGGGGGAAAAGGAAGGCCCTGGTTGATGTTATCAAAACAAAAGGAATTAAAGATCCGAATGTTCTGGACGCAATAATGAAAGTTCCCAGGCATTATTTCTTTGATCCGGCGTTTTTGGAACATGCATATCAGGATAAAGCCTTTCCAATTGGAGAAGGCCAAACTATTTCCCAACCCTATACCGTGGCATTTCAAACTGAATTACTGGAAATCAAATCCGGTGATAAAGTGCTGGAAATTGGTACCGGCTCCGGATACCAGGCTTGTATTCTCTTGGAAATGAAAGCTAAAGTGTTCACCATCGAATACAAAAAAAAACTATATAAAAAAACAAAAATATTTTTGCAGACAATGGGTTACAAGCCTTATTTTGCTTTGGGTGATGGCACCAAAGGATGGAAATCACAAGCCCCTTTTGACAAGATTTTGGTTACAGCAGGTGCCCCCACTATCCCCTTGGTATTAATTGACCAGTTAAAACTTGGAGGGGTTTTGGTAATACCTGTTGGGAATAACAAACAACAAAGAATGGTCCGTGTAATTAAAACTGGCAGTGAAACCATTAAAAAAGAAGAATTCAATTATTTTACTTTTGTCCCCTTGCTTGGAGAAGGTGGATGGCAAAAATGAACATCATGGCAAAAAAAACAAAGAGAGCTCAAGATTCTGCAGTACAAATGACAGAATTGGTGTTGCCCAATGATACAAATACGCTTAATAAACTAATGGGTGGAAGAATGATGCATTGGATGGATATTGTCTCTGCCATTACAGCACAAAAGCATTCCAACAGAATTGTGGTTACTGCATCTGTGGATAATGTATCATTTAGCAAACCAATAGAACTGGGAAATGTAGTGACCTTGTCTGCCAAAGTTACCAGGTCATTTAACTCTTCTATGGAAGTTTACATTGAAGTTTTTGCTGAAGATATTCCAAGTGGGGAAAAAGCTTTGAGCAACCGTGCATTTTTCACTTTTGTAGCCGTGGATCAGACAGGCAGGCCAATTGATGTGCCTGAACTAATCCCGGAAACCGATGAGGAAAAAGAGCTTTATGCCGGGGCTTTACGCAGAAGACAATTAAGGCTACTTCTGGCAAAAAGAATCAAACCAGACGAAGCCACTGAATTAAAATCATTATTTGACCTCCAATAGATTTTTATGGACAACCGGAATATTTTCTATCGAACTTTATACAACGATGAGATCTATGATTTAAATGAAACCGTTAATAGTCAACCCCAGGAAACTTCATCTGAAGAAAAACCTTCAGAAAAAACTAGTATGGGTACCAGTACTTTGGTAGTAGTTGGCCGTGATCATTCGGAACGAAAAGATTTTCTGTCAAAAATCCTCGGTTCAATTGGCTTGGGTAAAGATGATTTTGATCTGTTGGAGTTGGATCATGAAGCAACACCTGATCAGCAACAATACATTGATCAACATCCAGCACAACAAATAATTGTATTTGGCATTTACAATAATATCCATTTGTTCGAAGGACTTGAGTATTATGTAATCGAAAGCAAATCCAGGCATAAGATATTATTGGCAGATAAGCTTTCCGATTTGGAATATAATCCTGATAAGAAAAGAAAACTCTGGAAAGAATTAAAAATGTTATTTGATCAATAGGTCCAAAAATAAGCTTTTGATTGCTAATGAAAATGGGAACCAACCCCTTTTTGCTTTTTGACAACTCTTTACTTTGAAGACCTTTTTTAATGAACTTACAAATTCCTTAACACCGATATTGGGTTCTTTCTTGAAATGTTCAGCCCTTGAAATAATGTTGCTAATATCACTATTACAATAGACAGTGAGCCAGCTAACAAAAATTTATCCCAACCCAGCTCAATGCGATAGGCGAAGTTGTCCAGCCAATAGCTCATAAGTAAATAGGTGATTGGCCATGCAATAAGATTTGCAATTAATGAAATCCTTAAGAATACAGATAAGAAGGTGGCCAAGATTTGTGAAATCGATGCACCTAGCACTTTTCGTATGCCCATTTCCTTCGTCCTTTTAATCGTTAATAAGGTGGATAAGCTATAAATACCTAGAATCGAAATAGAGATCATTATTAAGGTCATATATTTTAGTAACTTATTGATTCTTCTTTCAGAATAATATAGTCTATCAGTCATATTATCTAAGAATTGAAAATCCAGCGGGTAATTGCCAATATTATTTTCGTAGTGCTTCTTAATCAATTCTATGCCCTCAGATGGGCTATCTGTTTTTAATTTAATGTAAACGTAAGACAATGGATCATCTGAATAGGGTAATCTCATTACAAAGGGATCCACTTTGTAGTGCAAACTTGCGAAGTGAAGATTTTTGACAAGACCAACTACTTTTCCATTTGGAGTATTCAAAGCTTCAGGATCCCCTACATATTGAATTTTCTGTGATATGGGATCTTCCCAAGCAAACATGTCTATAGCTGCTTGATTAACTATGTAGGCATCATACTTGTCTGTTGAATGTTGGCGATCAAAAGGCCTTCCTTTCAGAAGGTCAACATCCAATGTCTTAAAATAATCATAGTCCACAAATATTTCGTTCAATTGAAATTCCTTCATTGCCCCGTCTATTTCCACTCTATATTTATCTTTCCACATTTCCATACCAGGCACAAAAGAGCAGTTAGTTACATTTCGAATGCCTGTTTCCTGTCTCAGATTTTCCAAAAACACCGGGAGTTTTTTATGTGGATAAACCAAGGGCAGCCTGATCACCACAATGTTAGCTGTATTAAAGCCAAGATTTTTCTTTTCGATGTACTTGATCTGATCAGCAATTAAGATCGTTGATATAATTGCCATTACTGAAACAGCATATTGCAAGATTACCAATGTGGATCTAGTGGAAAGTTTACTTGCCAAAATAAAATCAGATCCAAATAAAACATGATGGATTTTAACATTCGATAAGTGGATAGACTTATGAAGGCTGCCAATAATTGCAATTAGTAAAACAATAGCAACAAGTGTTGCCAAGTAATAATCGCTGAATAAAAGTTCTTGGGGGATGTCAATCCCTATAAGCGACTTATACCAAGGAAGCATGACCATTGACAATACAAAACTTATGGCGCCCATGACAAGGACTAGAAATGATGTTTCCAAAAGAAACTGAATTCCAATCAAATTATTACTTGATCCAAATGTCTTGCGGATACCCACCTCTTTTGCTCGTAACATAGCACTACCCATCGAGATATTGATGAAATTGAGGGCAGTCACAATTAGCATAAAGAGAGCAATTACAAAAAAAATGTAGATATATATGACCTTGCTTTTAGGATAAATTTCATCGAACAAACCAGAATTCAAATGTATCTCACTAATGGGTTGAAATATAGGTTCATAGGATGTTATTAAACCTGACTTTTGGTCATCATTTATGGTTCCCCAATGATTCTGTAAATGCGGCTTTAGTTTGGATTTAAGTTTTTCAATTCCGTCAGTATGGCTAAATCTTACGTAGGTGTGATGGCCCTCACCCCAGTATTCAGTCCATTGGAATGTATTAAATGGAATAATAGCATTGAATTGTAAATGGGAATTTTGAGGAAAATCCTTAAATATTGCTGTTACCTCTACCTGCCAACTATCACGAACCAAGGAGATGACTTTACCCATAGCGATTTCATCTCCGAAAAGCTTGTTTGCAAGAGTTTGTGAAATAACTATCGAGCCAGGCTTATGTAGTGCCTTTTTCGAACCCTCAATAAAATCAAATGTAAAGACATTAAATATTCCAGTATCGGCTGCCAATAGATGATCTTCATTGACGCTTTTATCACCATACATAAAAAGTCTATTCTCATGTTTAAAAAGCCTCGTGTAATTGGCTATTTCCGGAAAATTATTTTTTAAAAAAGGCCCAAGAGGTACAGGGGATGTGGCATAGTTTACTCTGGATCCATTTTGTAAATAACTTGACCCAATTCTATATATGGCCTTGTAATCCTCATGAAAAGTATCGTAAGAAGTCTCGTAAAGAATAGTAATCACCAACAATTGTATGCTAGTAAAACCTGTAAGTAAGCTGAATGCTCGAAACAAGAAATTGAACGGTTTGCTTCTCGCATGCCTAATGCTGATATTCCAAAAGTTTTTCAACGTGCCAACATGAGCAATTGAGGGACTTCTTAAGTTAATATTTCTGGTTGATAAAAAAACGTCTTTGAAATAATGATACGTAGCTAGAAGTTTCCCTTTTTTTTCTAGACGTTCTTGGTATAGTTCCTCCAAGTCTCCAGATATTTCATGGAATGATTGACTTCCATAGATCAATTTTAATAGTAGCTCAAAAATTTTTGGCGGATGATTATCATTAGTCCCCATAAACTTCAAAAGCTAGTTGCGGAATGTTCTTCCAGAGTTGTTGCCTTAAGTTTTTGGTTTCTTGGAGCTTGGCAAAACCACTGTTTGCAACCTGGAAAAATCGTTTTTCCTTTCCTCCTCTTTGGTTGGTAGCGCCACCAAAATAAGAAGTGAGATATCCCTTTTTCTCCAATCGGTACAATACCGAATGAACGGCACTAATATTATATTTCCTTCTTGACAATCTTTCTAATTCATGCTTTAATCCCACGGCATAGGCATCATTTCCCATAGAAGCGATAGTCAGGAGTACGAGTTCTTCAAATTCACCCAATCTTTTCCCTTTCATTTTTCAACTATTTTCTTTACTAATGTAAATATAAAAAGTATATTACCCTTACTTTTGTAAACATTATTTGAATAGATTACACTACAATAAAAAACTTAGGTGAGATAACAACCATTTCAACACATATTGCACATAACACGAGTTCGAATGATTATAAAATAAACATCTGGTTTGTTTTCTCAAACAGATTTATCCATAAGGAAGTGAAATATCACTCATTTCTCAATGAATCCGCGGGATTGGCCAATGTTGATTTTAATGAAAGCTTACTCTCTTTTACACTTAAGGGCGTCAATTATTTAGTGTGTTTGTTTTCCCAAAACTTACAGGATAATCGTAATTAATAAAAGAAATAAGAATTCTAATTGATCGACTAAATCATACTAATCATATTATTCATTTCTAAGAGTATTGGACGGATTCAACAACGCAGCTCTAAAGGTTTGTGAACCAACTGTTATCAGCCCTAATACCAACATGATTAATATACCGTAGAGTAATATATCAAATGAAAAATTCACCCTATACGCCAGGAACTGCAGCCATAAATTATTTAAGAAGTATGCAATAGGAGTTGCAATAATAATGGCAATAGCAAGTAAAATGATGAATCCTTTGGAGAGTAAGAATACTATGTTACTTGCTTCAGCTCCCATCACCTTTCTTATTCCAACTTCTTTGAAGCGTGTTTCAGAAGCAAATGTGACCATTCCCAACATACCAAGACAAGCAATTGAAACTGCAAGAACAGAAATAGATCCAATTATGGATCCGATATCATTGAAAATCTGGTGCGTTTCAGCCAGTTGATCATCAAAAAACTGATAATCAAACTCATGTACCGGGTCAACCTTCTTCCAGCTTTTTTCGAGATTAGCAATGGTATTGGTGATATTTTGGGAAGACAACTTAATTGATGCATAGTTGAACCGTGAGGGGTTATATCTGAAGGCAAATGGTATTATATCTTCTACCAACAGCCTGAAGTAGAAATCTTTTACCACTCCAATTATTTCTACCGGATCATTCGAGAAGACAATCATTTCACCCAATGCCTCAGATGGGTTAGCATGGCCCATCTTCTCCACTGCCTTTTCATTCACTATAATAAATTGCTCATTTTCATCAGATATATTATCCGGGAAATTGCGTCCTGCTACAATTTCAAGCCCCACTACCTCAAGGTAATTCTGATCGATAAACAAATGATACATTTTGAGTGAATCATTGGTTGGAAATCGTTTAACCATGCCACCCGAACTCGATCCCGTGCTGGGAATATAAGAAATTCCCGATACAGCATCGACACCAGCAATGTTTTGTGCTTCATTAGCAAACATATTGTAATCCGTTCCTTGAAGCTTAACATTAACTATATTCTCTTGTTCAAAACCATATTCAGCCTTTAACATGTGGTTGAGTTGCTTATAAATCAGGGTGGCTGTGATAATAAAAAATAATGATGTTGCAAACTGACCAACAATTAGAATTTTTTTCAGCCCAAGCCTTTTAAATAATTTAATAGTGCCCAAATTTTTAAGTACCGCGATAGGTTTGAAGGAAGAGAGAACAATAGCAGGGAAAAGACCTGCAATGATGCCTACAATGATACTGAAAATTAAAAATGAGAAATAAACTCTCAAATTTTCTTGCAAATCGAACGTAAGAAATTGGTTCATCCAAAGACCTGTAAACCCGGGTTTTACAAACTGGAGTATCCCAATAGCCAGCAAAAGGGCCAGCACTGAAACTATCACAGCTTCGCTGAGGAATTGCATAAAAATATGGATGCGAGATGCCCCGGATACTTTTCTTATTCCTATTTCCCTTGCCCTGGTCAATGCTCGTGCGAGAGATAAATTAGTATAATTCATGCAGGCCGAAATGATGATTACCAAAGCCAGAAAGGAAAGAAAATAGTACAATTCCAAAGGCATTCTAAAGCTCATGGGGTTGTTAGTAAATTTGCCAGGTGTGATTTTATTCAGTGGCTGCAATTCAAATTCCATACTGAAGTTATCAAACTGCTCAAAATGTATCTCACCCAATTCATTAAGTACTATTTCAAGATCTTGGGGGTCTTTGTTTTCATCCAATAACAGGTAATGATAACCCTTGGAGAAATCCGACCAATCATCGAAAATGCTTAATTCTTTGGCGCTTTCAATTTCATATAAAGTGGATTCGGACACCAATACTTCTATGGAGAAATGTGTTTTGTATTTTGACATATCAATTACCCCGGTAACGGTTAGGTCTGCAAAGTTTTCTGCAGATATTACTTTCCCCATGGCATCATCATCACCGAAAAACTTTCTGGCCGTTGTTTTACTTAAAACGATTGAACGGGGGTTTTTCAATGCTGTTGAAATATCTCCTTCTTCAAAGTCAAAACTAAAAACCTGAAAGAATTTTTCCCCCGCAAAATAACCCTCCAGAGGAACGGTGATATTATCAGAGGTGCCAACACTCTGAAATCCACTTCTTACTGTCACATATTCTTCCACCCCATTGTAATCCTCCTTCAGTATTTTGCCTATGGGCATAGGAGTGGTAGCATAGGGGATCGGACTAGTATTCCTATAGCCAAGAACCCGATAGATCCTTTCTTTATTTTCGTGGAACTCATCAAACTCATTTTGATCATGCACCATCAGGATAATCAACAAGCAAATTGACATGCTAATGGCCAGACCAAAAATATTTATGAAAGAGAATACTTTATGTTTTAAAAGATTTCTTAAGGCTATTTTAATATAATTTTTAAGCATACCATAGTTATTTAACCTATATCCTCCCTCCATTTTCTTTATAAGGATAGGGCGTAGAAGTTTAAGCGTTTCCCATGTATAAAGGCGCTTGGCTTTTGATGAAGAACGTGTTTTGAGATTATCCCGAAAAATCTCCCCCATATCACCTTCGATCTCTTCCAAATATTCATCTTTAACAAAAAACCTGAGAAATCTCAATGGCCATTGTGGTGGATAAATGTCATTTTGGCTTTTCATATTGCTTTGAGGTTCGCCACTAATGCTGGTATGGAGTTCCAAAGCCCTGCCCTCAGCTCCTTCATCTCACTTAGTACTTTCAATGCCTGGGGGGTAGTGGAATAGATTCTCTTTCGCTTCCCCCCTCTTTTCTGGGTCGCTTCCCCAAATTTTGAGGTGAGGTGCCCCTTTTCCTCCATTCTTTTGAGTGCCGACTGAATGGAGCCAACGCTAAGTTTCTCATTGAGCCTTGCTTCAAGCTCACTTTTTATTTTAACACCGTAAGCATCTTCTTGCAATACTGCCACTGTAAGCAAAACCAGTTCCTCAAATTCACCCAATTTAGTTTTCGTCATTTTATATTACTCGTGATTGCAGTAAATATAAGATGAATATATATTATTCGCAATTGCAGTTATAATATTTTGTTTTTTTTCGATTGGATTGGAAATAATTTACTGTTAATCATTTTACAACCCCTATCCAAAGTATTAACAAGTCAATTATTTTGAGTATTCAAAGATTTATGGATTGAATTATTGGATATCAATTGTATTTGACAAAATAAATATATTTATTTGCTTAACAAAATATAAGGATATGCCAAAAGAGTATCTTGGGGAATTTGAAGAATTGATTTTAACAATGGTGTGCATCCTGCAAAATGATGCCTATGGAGCTGCCATTGCGGAGGAAATAGAAACACAGCAAAACAGGGAAGTCAATCTAAGCGCAGTTCACGTAACCCTATACCGGCTTGAGGATAAGGGATACTTAAAATCGACTTTCGGGGGATCAACTCAAAAAAGAGGTGGAAGACGAAAAAGAATATACACAATAACCAACCAGGGTTTTGCAAAGATAAGTGCCATGAAAAACGCAAGAATGAGTTTATGGAAATTGGTCCCCCAATTTAAGATTTCAGAAGCATGAAAGACGAGAAGAGTGATTTTCCCAAATGGACAGTAAACTTATTAAGGAAGTTTTGCCCCGAACGTTTGCTCGAAGAAATCGAAGGAGACCTTCAGCAAAAGTTCCATCGCGATCTAAATAAATTTGGTAGGAAAAAAGCTAAAAGGAGGTTGTTGTGGAATGTAATCCGCTTCTTCAGACCAGGAATATTATTGCGGAACCGCATTTCCGTTAAACTAAACCATAATCTTATGTTCGGAAATTATATAAAAGTGGCCATCCGGAACGCTTTGAGAAAAAAGGCCTTTTCTGTGATTAATGTTATCGGCCTTGCCATTGGAATTACCTCTGCTGCTTTGATTATGCTATGGGTACAAAATGAACTGAGTTATGATCGCTTCCACCGGCATAGCGACAGATTATATGAAGCCTGGAACAAGGATACATTTGATGGCAAAATCCAAAGTTGGAGTCACACGCCCAGAATTCTTGCGCCTACACTTAAAGAAGAGTATCCTCAAGTGGAGAATGCCGTGAGTTATGCCGACTGGGAAATGGAATTTCTCTTTCGTAAGGGTGATATAAAATTTACCTCTAATACGGGGTGCATCACAGGGTCGGGATTTTTATCTCTATTTAATTTCCCACTTATTGCAGGCGACCTTAAGACGGCATTGAATGATCCCTCTTCTATTGTACTTACTGAAAAGTTTGCTAAAAAACTCTTTGGTGATCAGAAAGCTTTTGGAGAGAGCATTCAAATGACAATTGACAACATAGAACTTGAATTTCAGGTTACCGGAATTTTGAAAGACCTGCCAAATAATACAACATTCGATTTCGATTATCTTATCTCCTGGGAACTATTAAAATCATTCGGTGAAGAGGATACTTACTGGGGTAACAATTCTGTTTTTACATTTGTAAAGCTACTCCCAAACACTTCTTTGGAGGAGTTCAACGCCAAAGTCAAAGATGTTGAAAAAATACATTCTTCTGGAGAATTCAAAAATGAAATATTCCTTTACCCGGTTACAAAATTAAGATTGTACTCAAGATTTGTAAACGGATTCCCTGATGGTGGCCGAATAGAAATCGTAAGGCTCTTTGAAATCACGGCTTTCTTCCTAATTCTGATTTCTTGCATCAATTTTATGAATTTAAGTACCGCCAATAGTGAACAAAGGGCCAGGGAAGTGGGCATCCGAAAGACAATTGGCGCACACAAACGATCCCTGATTGGATTATTCCTAACAGAGTCTATCATTATAGCAATAGTGGCTGGTTTGATTTCCATGATTTGTATACAGATCTTCCTACCATTATTTAATAATCTGACTGAAAAACAACTCATAGTAAATTATTATGATCCTGTATATTGGTTTGGCACGATTGGGTTGATGTTTTTCGTTGGTATAGTGGCAGGAAGCTACCCTGCATTTTACCTCTCTTCATTCCGGCCCATGCAGGTAATAAAAGGTAATTATATTTCAGCATCATCAGGGAAGATAGTCAGAAGGATACTTGTTGTTTTTCAATTTTGTTTCGCTATTGTGCTGGTATTTGCTGCCCTTGTAGTACAAGAACAAATCAATTCTGTTCAAAAGCGGGAAACGGGATATTCGAGAGACAACCTGATATATCACTCCATTAGCGGAGATATCGAAAAAAACTATATTGCCTACCGGGATGAGTTGATCAATTCTAGAATTGCCGTTTCAATGTCTAAAACAGCTTGGCCAATAACGGAACAATGGAGTAATACAACAGGTATTGAATGGCAAGGGAAAGATCCAAATTCAAAAATCGTCTTTAATAGATATTCCGTTGATGAAGATTTTGTCACCACCGCCGGTCTGCAAATTATAGTAGGTCGGGACTTGGATTTGTCCAAATACCCATCAGACTCATCAGCAGCCTTGATCAACGAATCTGCAGCAACAATCATGGGCTTTGCAAACCCCATTGGTGAGCACTTCAAGGATAACAGTAAAGAATGGCGCATTGCAGGTGTATTCAAAGATTTCGTATCAAGATCGCCTTACAACCGAATCGCGCCTATGGTAGTTGATGGAAGCAAGTTGGGTATGTTAAATTTCATACATATTAGGCTAAGCAACGATGTACCCTTGGATGAGGCACTTAACAATGTGGGTAGGATCTTCAAAAAATACAATCCAGAATATCCCTTTGAATATCACTTTGTGGATGTAGAATACGGAAAGAAATTCAATGAAGAAATTAAAATAAGGAAAATTGCATCTGTATTTGGCACCATGGCAGTTATCATCTCCAGTTTAGGAATCTTTGGACTTTCCATTTACGTGGCCCAAAAACGGATAAAGGAGATCGGAATAAGAAAAGTTTTTGGGGCTTCCGTTTTGAATGTAATTACACTGCTCTCCAAAGAACCTGTCAAACTCATACTGATTGCATTTATTATCGCAGCACCTATTGGTTATTGGGCAATGGACTTATGGCTACAAAATTATGAGTACAAAGTTGCCATAAGTTGGATCGTATTTGCCGTGACGGGTTTTGGGTCATTGATTGTGGCAATGACAACCATCAGTTTCCAAACTATAATATCAGCTCTGAACAATCCCGTAAATAGCCTGAGACATGAGTAAGCACTGAGCTATTAGTAAGTTAGTTCATTTTTGGTTTTGACAATAAAAATAATGTACAACAAGCGGTCAATAAGAGTTGGAATTTGAAATTAACCTAATTTTTAAGAGAAGGGTAGTTAAGTCATCTTTGGATAAAAAAATCACATCCTACTATGAGTAGTTTACTTAATATTAATAGCTGCTAAATAGGACTTGCAACTCCTTCGCTACTGAAAATCTCTTCCAGTTTCGCTTCCAGGTTTTTACCACGAAGGTTTTTGGCTATAATTCTTCCTTCTTTGTCAAGCAAAACAGCAAAAGGAATACCCGATACACTATAGGTGCGGGCAGCTTCTGAGTTAAAATATTTCAAGTCGGACACTTGGGTCCAGATTAACCCGTCCTCTTTGATCCCCTGCAACCATTTTTCACGAGTCCTGTCCAATGAGACCCCGAAAACCTCAAAGCCTTTATCCCGAAACTTGTGGTACATCCTTACCACGTTCGGGTTTTCCATGCGGCAGGGTTTGCACCATTCGGCCCAAAAATCAACTAGAACATACCGGCCTCTGAGGTCTGAAAGATTGACAATTTCTCCGTCTACATTTGGCAGGGATATCTCGGGGGCGATCACTCCAATGGCCACGGTACGCAGTCTATCCATTTCATCTGCCAACATTTTTACATAAGGAACATCTGGATATTCCACTTGCAGGGTTTGCGTCAAATTATCAACAAACTCAAACTCGCTATCTTTATTAAGTAAATTAACTGCCTGAAGAACGGCAAAAGAAGTACCCATTTCAATAATTTGGTTTTTAATTGCCTCCGTTTTTTCTATCTGTAAATCCATGTACTCGTCCCTTAGCTCTTCCACCAAATCATGTTCACTGGCAATACTGGCTTGGGAAAAACGTTGGGTGATATCACTCTCCATTTGATTGAATTCCCCTAACACCTTGTTTAAATTATTTAGATGATCCAGTTCTGGGGATCCTAAGATTTCAACTGACCCCCTGGGTGCGCTGCCATCAACATTTACCTCCACGTTACTTTTGTTAAGTATCAAATTGACATTTTGTCGATTATAGAAATTCAACCTGAAATAATTGGGCTGTTCAAAAGCAAATTCGTGGTAATAGGTATTGTTGCTTTCAAGGATAATGGTATCAACTGGAACAAAAGTATTGGTGCTTACAGAAAAGCTTTCAACTGCTATATGGCCTTGTTGCGGGTTTTCAACAAATCCTGATAGTATCACACTTTTTTTGGTATTATCCAGTTTCTTTTCACCAGTTGATGTACACCCTGCATAAATAAGGAAGATAAGAATTATAATGTGCGCTATTTTCTTCATCTATTCAAATGGTAGATTTTCACTATACTAATTTACAAACTTAACCCAAAAATCGTACAAGTAGTTTCATGGCTTTCCCTGGATCAACAGATTCTTTTGATTTTTTCATTATTTCACCCATGAAAAACCCTATCAATTTCTTTTTTCCTCCCCTGTAACTTTTGGCTTCAGAAGGATGGTCGGAAATTATTTCGGAAATTAAATTCTCAAGATCAGTTAACTCATTTTTTGTGCCAAACCCTTGCTTGCTTAAGACCAATTCTAAAGGTTGGTTAGTATTTTCACACAATATTGGGAATATTATATTGGCCGCCAATGAAAAACTCAACTCACCATTAACTACTTCATTAATTAAATCCGCAAAAGTTTCAACGTTAATTGAAAAGTCCTTAAATGGTATTTTATTTTGATTTAGGTAGGATTTAACTGGCCCTATTATCCAATTCGCACATGGTTTTGGCTGCCGTGTGAGATCACAAAGCTTTTCAAACAATTGCACCGTCGCTATGTCCCTGGTTATAATTCCAGCATCGTATTCTGAGAGTTTATATTCTCTAACGTACCTCTCATTAAGTTGAAATGGCAATGGGGGCATTGATTTTTTGACTTCTTCAATCCATTCCTGGGATATAATCACCGGAGATAAGTCTGGCTCCGGAAAATACCTGTAGTCATTCAGGGATTCCTTCTTCCGCATGCCAAATGTCTGGCCTGATTTTTCATCGAACCTCCTTGTTTCCTGAACTATCTCTTTGCCATTTGATTTTTGTTCTGATTGGCGCTCAATTTCAAATTCCAATGCCTTTTGAACAAAACGGAAGGAATTGAGGTTCTTTATTTCTACTTTGTTCCCCAATTCCTCATCTGAAGCCTGTTTTATTGATATATTGGCATCACACCTTAATGAACCCTCTTCCATGTTTCCATCACTGATTCCCAGGTAACGAACCAACTTTCTGATCTCTGATAAAAAGTTGTAAGCCTCCAATGGAGTATTAAGTTTTGGGGTGGTAACCAGCTCCAATAAAGGAACACCAGACCTGTTAAAATCAATCAATGTATAATCGTCATGATGAACAGATTTGCCCGCATCTTCTTCAAGATGTATTTTCTCAATTGGGATCGGTCTCAAAATACCCTTATCCGATACAATGGATATCTCTCCTCCTTTACAAATAGGATGTTTGTCCTGGGTTAACTGATAACCCTTGGGAAGATCAGGGTAGAAATAATTTTTGCGGTCAAAAAGGATTTCCCTTGAAATTTTACTGTTACAGGCCAATCCAAGTTTGACTGCCAACTCAATCACTTTTCCATTAAGTTTAGGTAATGTTCCAGGGTGTGCCAAAGTAATTTCCCCGGCCTGTGAATTGGGCTCAGCTCCGTATTGATTGGGATCAGGTGAGAAAATCTTGCTCTTGGTGAGTAATTGGATGTGGACCTCCAACCCTATTGATGGAATGTAAGAATATTTTGAGGGTTTAATCACTTACTTAATATATCCTTTTGCTGCCTCCAAAACATCATCCAATCCCGAAAGATCACTTCCTCCTGCAGTGGCGAAAAATGCTTGTCCTCCACCCCCACCTTTAATATTAACAGCCAGTTCTTTTACTATGTTTCCTGCATTCAAACTTGTTTCTTTGATTATATTTTCATCCACAACTACTGCTATCTGGGGCTTCCCATTAACATTGGCGGCCACAACTAAAAATAAGTTCTTTACCTCATTTTTTAATTCAAAAGATATCTTTTTCAAAAGCTCGGCATTGGGCAGATCAATTCTTTCAATTATTATATTGATTCCCTCTTTCTTTTGGATTTTATTTATCAGGTTCTTTTTTTCTACTTCCGCTTGTTTGTTGTTAAAGTTTTCAATCTTTTTAGATAATTCGTTCTTTTCAGAAATCAGGTTGGAAATTGATTTGATCAGGTCTTTTGGCTCTTTCAATAATGACCGGATCCCATTCAAATAACCTAGTTGTTGACTGATGAAATTTTCTGCTTCAATGGCAGTGATAGCTTCAATTCTCCTTATCCCTGCCGCAATGGAGCTTTCGGAAATAATCTTAAAAGTCCCTATGTTTCCTGTAGAGCTTACATGTGTTCCTCCGCACAGTTCAACCGAGTAATTTTTGTCAAACACCACCACCCTGACATTTTCCCCGTACTTTTCTCCAAATAGTGCCATCGCACCCATGTTTTTAGCTTCGGCCAACGGGACATTGTTCAGAACTTCTATTGGAATATTTTCCCTGATCTTGGCATTTACCATCTTTTCAACTTTGGCAATTTCCTCGTCAGTCATTTTAGTGAAATGGGAAAAATCAAACCGCAATAATTTATAGTTGACCAATGAACCCCTCTGTTCAACATGGTTGCCTAAAACAACCCTTAATGCACCATGCATCAGGTGGGTAGCACTGTGGTTATTCGTTGTCAACAACCTCTTTCCCCGGTCCACCATACTTTTGAATGTTGATTTCAAATCTGTAGGTAACTTCTCGGCGTAATGGACAATCAAATCATTTTCCTTTTTGGTGTCCAGTATTCTTATCCTTTCATCTTCACTGACCAAGTAACCCGTATCCCCTACTTGCCCCCCGCTTTCAGAATAAAATGGGGTTTTATTTAATACCAATTGTACCCTTTCCCGGTCTTTTTCTAAAAGTTTTCTGTACTTAATGATTTTTGATTCAGCTTCCAACTGATCATATCCCACGAATGAGATATCCTCTTCACCATGGATCACTACCCAATCCCCGGTTTCCTTGGCTGCATCAGCTTTAGAACGACTCTTTTGTATTTTCATCTCATCTTTAAACCCTTCTTCATCTACTGTAAAGCCATCTTCTTTGGCAATCAATGAAGTAAGGTCAAAAGGAAACCCATAAGTATCGTATAATTCAAATGCTTTTCCCCCTTCAATCACTTTATCTGTCGCCATGCTTTTTATCGTACTTAATCGTTTGAGCCCACTCTCTAAAGTCCGTAGAAAAGACAATTCTTCTTCCTTTATGACTTTCTCCAAAAATGTTTGCTGGGAGGCAACCTCGGAAAATACTTCTCTAAATTGGCTGGCCAAAATCGATACCAATTTATAAAGTACTGGCTCCTTAAAATCAAGAAAATTGTATCCATATCTTACTGCCCTACGCAGAATTCGTCTAATCACATATCCTGCCCCAGTATTTGAAGGCAATTGCCCATCGGCAATGGTAAGCACAACTGCCCGTATGTGGTCCGATATTACACGGACAGCTATATCTGTTTTGTCATTTTTACCGTATTTAGCGCCTGCTTTATTTGCAATAGATTCAATTAATGGTGAGAAAATATCAGTATCGTAATTCGAATATTTCCCCTGTATTGCCATAACCAAACGTTCAAGGCCCATTCCGGTGTCCACATGTTTTTCAGGCAAATCCTCTAATTCACCTGATGCTTTTCGGTTAAACTGTATAAAAACCAGGTTCCAAATTTCAATTACCTGGGGATGGCCCTGGTTAACAAGACCCCTCCCTGGTATATTTATTATTTCATCTTCCGGTCTTAAGTCGATATGGATCTCAGAACATGGGCCACACGGTCCAGTATCTCCCATTTCCCAGAAATTATCCTCTTTTGATCCGTAAATAATCTTGTCTTCATCGATTATCCCTTTCCACAAATTGTAAGCTTCATTATCAGGTTCAAGCCCCTCAGGTTTATCCCCTCCGAATACGCTTGCATATAGACGATCTTCCGGCAATTTATATACTTCTGTAAGCAGTTCCCATGCCCAGTGAATGGTCTCTTTTTTAAAATAATCACCAAAAGACCAGTTACCAAGCATTTCGAACATCGTGTGATGATAAGTGTCTAAGCCAACCTCTTCCAGGTCATTGTGTTTACCTGAAACCCTTAAACATTTTTGTGTATTCGCAACCCTTTTTGATTTGGGCTTTTTATGGCCAAGGAAATAGTCCTTAAACTGGTTCATGCCAGCATTAGTGAACATAAGTGAAGGATCATTCTTTACCACGATTGGCGAAGAAGGAACTATTTGATGTAACTTCCCTTCAAAGAATTTAAAGAATTTATTTCTAATTTCTCTAGAAGTTATTTCACTATTCAAAGCTGACATACAGTTGTTTTCTTTATCAGTTGTAATATTATTTATTATATTGCAACATATAATGGCTGAATATGCTTAAATTTTAAGTAGTTTCGCAAATTTTATCAAGCGTAAAATTAGAAGAAATTAAAGTTTTATCAGGTAGATGGCTAGGATAAAATACTATTACGATACAGAGACCTGTAAATACGAGCGTATTAAAGTAGGCATTTGGGATGTGCTGCTTAATTTACTGGGGTTTCTTACCATAGCGATGATGCTGGCCGTAGGGTTGGTATTTGCCTATAATACTTATTTTGAATCCCCTACTGAAGCTATTCTAAGGAAAGAAAATGAAGAGTTAAAGTTCCATTATGATCTTCTGGCTTCAGATATGGCATTTGCAAAGAAAGAATTAGATGCCCTAAAAGAACGTGACGACAATATTTACAGGACAATTTTTGAGGCAGAGCCTATCCCGGTCACAATCAGGGCTGCAGGTGTGGGAGGTTCCGAAAAATACAAAAACCTACTTGATGAAGGACTTGAGCAGGAAGAATTGATTATACATAACTTCGAAAAATTGGATATAATAAATAAGCAAATGTATATCCAGACAAAGTCTTATGATGAAATTATGGACCTGGCCAGGAATAAATCACAAATGCTGGCATCAATCCCTGCCATTCAACCTATTTCGAATCAGGAGTTAACCCGCTTGGCATCAGGTTTTGGAATGAGAATGCATCCCATATATAAAGCCAGAAGAAGGCATTATGGCATTGACTTTTCAGCCATTAAGGGAACCCCAATATATGCTACTGGTGATGGTGTGGTCAAACTGGCAAAACCCAGTTTGAGAAAAACCGGATACGGAAACCAAGTTGAAGTTGACCACGGATATGGGTACATTACAAAATATGCCCACATGCAGATGTTCGTTGTAAGAAAAGGTCAAAATGTAAAAAGAGGACAGTTGATTGGATATGTGGGTAATTCAGGTGGGTCAACGGCTCCTCATTGCCATTATGAAATAATTAAAGATGGAATAAAAATAGATCCCATTCAATATATGATTCAGGATGTAACAGACGAAGAATACCAGATCCTTCTAGAGTTGGCATCGAGAGAAAATCAATCACTTGGATAACACCTTATCTAGCTTAATTTATTAACCATATGCCCAAAACCATTTACGTTTATAATTACAAGACTTGTAATTACGAGCCTTTTAAACCAAAGAAATCAATAATTTTTTTAAAGTATTTTGGCTCGTTCATATTGGCATTAACCCTGGCTGTTTCTGGCCTGTATCATCTTAGCTTAAAATTTGATACCATAAAGGAATCAAAATATAAAGCTGAAAAAGAGAAACTGGTAACACAATTAGAACTTATTGAACATGAACTCCATGCCTTCGATGCACGAATATCTGATATGGCAAAAAGAGATGATGAATTGTACAGGATCCTGCTAGAAGGACAATACATCCCACCATCCATGAGAGATGCTGGTGTTGGTGGTAGTAATAAGTTTGAGAATATTCAAGGCTCCAAGCTGGTGAATAAGAAAGAAATCTTTGAAACCTACCTCAAGTTGGATAAACTTAAAAGACAAATGTATATCCAAACACTGTCTTTTGATGAATTACAAGTATTGGCAAACGAAAGAAATAGAATGTACGCTTCCATTCCAAGCATTCAACCAATCTACAATAAAGAACTTCGGCGATTATCCACAATCTATGGGATACGCTTTCATCCTATATTAAAAAAATACAGACCACATTTTGGTTTGGATTTTATGGCCCCTGAAAATACCTCGGTGTATGCTACCGGGGATGGAAAAGTAATTGCTACCAGGTTTTCAAAAACATTCGGTAATGTGATTGAAATAGATCATGGATTTGGCTATTTATCAAGATATGCACATCTCACCAAATTTAATGTCAAGGTTGGTCAAAATGTAAAAAGAGGAACCACAATTGGTTTTATTGGTAATACTGGCCTTTCCGTATCCAATCATCTTCATTATGAAATTGAGAAAGATAAAGCCAACGTTAACCCAATTGGATATTTCCAAAGGGAATTGAGCGACGAAGAATATGCAAAATTGATTGATCTCTCCAAAATACCGACCGTGCCCCTTGACTAAATTCTATAATCCCTACCTACTTATTGGAAATTTTGTTATTATCGCATTTATTAAAAATCCCTATAAATGTTGTTCAGGATTTCTTTCATTATAGTACTTGCAATTGTAAGCCCGAAGTTTACAAATGCCCAGGATTTAGAGGTGATCAGAAATGAAATCAATGCCAGTTCAGAGCCCGAAGAAAGTGAGCTAACCTTGACTCTAGTTGCTAGGATTCAACATAATAATGCCAAAGTCAATCACCAGGATGATCATTATGATCAAACCATTCATTCCCCCAAATCTGCCAATATATTAAGCGAAAAAGAGAAACTATACATTCAGTCTTTAGAAGGATTTAGCACATCTGTATATGATCTTTCAACTTTAAAAAGGATAAAAGTCATAAAGCACAGGTTTAAACAGGAAAATCTAAGTTTATTCAGGGACACCTCTGTATTTGATTACAAATTCAGAAACAGGAAAAGCCAGTTCAATATTTTCAAGGGCAAGCCTGTAGAAAGTTGTTTTTCCCATAATGGAAAATACCTATGGGTAACATACTATCGACGTGATTTTGATTACAATGCCCAAAGCCCATCAGCCGTTGCAATTATCGACACCGATAAGGACAGCATTGTAAGGGTTATGCCTACAGGTCCCCTTCCTAAAATGATCGCCGCCTCCCCCGACAATAAATTTATTGCGGTTACTCATTGGGGAGATAACACAATAGGCTTGATAAATATAGACTCGGATGATATTTGGGATTTTAAATATGTGAAACACTTAATAGTTGACAAAAAGATAGAACTCAATTTTGATGATAGTGAGAAAGCAGATAGAGATCATGGTTGTGGACTATGCTTAAGGGGAACAGTGTTTACCAACGATGGAAATTATTTATTGGTTGGGAGAATGGGCGGTGGAGGTATCGCTATCTTTGATATGAAAGAGCTAAAATACCATGGTTCCGTGTTTGGAATGCAGCCTAATATCAGGCATCTGGTAATAAATGGAGAAGATTTGATCATCAGTACAAACGTATCTGGCTATGTTCAAAAAACAAACCTTAACAGTTTATTAAACTTTAGATTGACATCCAATGAGAGATACCCTAAATTTAGCCAGTGGAAAAATAGTTATGTTGGCAAGGGGGCACGTACCATTACTACAACATCTGATGGCAAATATATATTTGCCGCAGTAAATAATTTGAGTAAAATAGTTGCAATAAGAGCCTCTGATATGAAAACTGTAGCTACAATTCCAGCAGATTCTTTTCCGGTGGGGATGGCTATTTCAGACAATAATAAGAAATTGGTTGTAACCTCTCAGGGAAGAAGTGGCAAAGGAGGAAATTCAGTAATGATCTTCAACATTCAATACCATTAACAATGCCCTACAAAGAAAAAGAAATTGTAAAAAAGTATTACACCATTGGTGAAGTTGCCGAAGAATTTAAGGTTGCGACTTCGTTGATCAGATTTTGGGAAAGCGAATTTGATATGATCAGCCCCAAAAAGAATAGAAAAGGCAACCGGCAATTTACTGTTGAAGATATTGAAGACGTAAGACTTATTTACCACCTGGTAAAAGAACGAGGCTTCACTCTACAAGGAGCCAAAGATTTTTTGAAACATGATACTCAAGCCATCAGATCGAAAATGGACATGATGGAATCCTTGAGTAGCATAAAATCATTCCTCCTGAATGTAAGAAAACAACTTTAACATTCTACTATTTTATTGACGTATGAAGCAAGAGTGCAAGTTAAATGCACTAGCTTTATCATTGATCCCAGGCGTAGGGCCTAGTGTAGCCAGGAGACTGGTCAGTTACTGTGGTTCAATTTCCGAGGTATTTTCAACTTCAAAACCCAAATTGAGGAAAATACCAGGAGTTGGGGAAAAAGTGATCAATGGTATCGCTAGCAAAGCATATCATTTATTGGCCGAAGAGGAGCTTATTGGTTTGGAAAAAGAGGGCGCAGGATTGGTTTTTATTACCCAACCGGAATATCCCTCAAGATTAAAAGAGGTCAACGATGCCCCTCTCATACTTTATACCAAAGGTGATATAGACCTCAATCCTGTAAAAGCAATCTCCATTATTGGCTCCAGGAAGGCAACAGAT
>CBDVAV010000004.1:0-24082 GCA_965372055.1 uncultured bacterium
CAGTAACGGAAAGCCCTGTTTCGCCAAGGTCGACATCAAAGGTGATGGTTTCGCCAGCCTTGTAGGAATTATCTCCCCCGCCATCGTCAACGGAACCAAATGCGGGGCTATTAGCATCAATAGTTACAGCCCCTCCAGTAGTTGCGGGACCAGTAAAAGTAGTTCCAGAAGATCCATTATTAAGAGTAATGTTCATTGGGATTGTACTAACATCAGCGTGATCCGAATCAGTTTCTGTTACAGTGTAATCAGCACTATAACTGCCGCTTGTTAAATCAGCAAAATTTATTAGTGTTTGCCCATTAAAATCAGATGGATCAAGTGAATAACCAGCTGCATCTGAAGTAATACTAATGGTAATTACATCATCTATTTTGTAATTTCCAGATGGTACATTTACCGAAGTTATAGTTTGTGCAAATAGAGCCCCAGAATGCCAAAGCATTATCAAGCTTAAGAAAACAATATACAGCGTACGTGATCGAGGAATGGGAAGCGAGAAAATAGGTTTCATTTTAATAATGGTTGAGTGCATAATTATTTAAGGTCAATATTGATCAGCATTGTGATCTCCTATTTATAGGAGACCTGTTCCAATAGAGGAATTTGCACTCGAAATAGTACTAGCTAAAGGTGTGTATATTTGGTAACCAAGGGTATTATGTTTAAATAATACCGTTAGTTAAGTATTAAATACAAATTTAGAAATAAAAGTAACCTAAATGATAAATAAATTAGGATAAAAAATTATCCATATTAATAAATTTAAATACTCTGATAACCTGAGTTCGATTATTAAAGCAATGACGAGCCTAATTCATGGATTATCGGATTATTATTAATCGAACTCAGGTTGATAATAAAATCATTAGCAGACTGAACCTAATGTAAATGGGAGTAAAAAAAAGCCCCGATTCGGGGCTTTAAAATTAATGGGTTATCAATAATTTTTTATGGATTATTGGTTTGCCTTCTTGTTGGATCTGAACAATAAACAGTCCAGAGGAGTATTTATTGGTTTCCAGTTTAACCTGTTTTGTTCCATAAGGGACTTCAACATAATCTGCGACCCTACCAAACTGGTCATATACCCTGATGGTAGTTCTTTTATCAATCCTTTTCTTAAAGAAAAGCATGGCATAATCAGAAGCGGGGTTTGGATATAGTGCCAATCCATCTTTATCAAGGTCTTCTTCAAGTGCCGTAACTATAGCAGCAATAAAGTCCACCCTGGCTGATTGATAAACACGTCGGTCATCCTCATTTTGGGCAAACACGATCACTGACAAATCATTTGGGTTGTAAATAGCTGCTGGTTGCCACACTTCGGAAATAGTAATTGATTCACCTTGAGGAATGGGGTCAATAAACTTATTACCTGAAGAGCTTGGCAGCATTTGTTTTACAACAAATTTCCAAGAGTCAGAACCTAATTCTCCAGTTAGTACTTTTATTTCATCGTTTTTATCGACTTGATCTGCTGTCACAAACTGTTCCACAATTACTGTATGTACGATTGTATTGGCATCGATAGAATCAATTGCAGTTAATGTGGCGTTAATATTAATATCTCCTGAAGCTAGAGGGTCAACAGTAAGAACTATTTTGAACTCTGCTAATTTCAGGGTCTGTTTGGTAAAGAAATCTCTACCCCATTTACTAAATCTAACATCATCAGGTTCTGCCACTGGAATCAGACCATCCATCCTTGCAGTAGGGATGTTTTCGGTGATGCCATAAAATACTGACCTTGCACTGGGTACGGATGGATTATCATTGTTAAGTGGATCTGGGCCTGGAAAATCAGTATGGTATTCCAGTTTGACCAATTCCAAATCATTGGCGTTGAAGTTATTAATGGAATCATTTTCAATCACTACTATATTAACACCATCTTCCATTTGAACTATTGAGGTATTTGTAAAACTTTCTACCAATACGGTTCTGGTCCTTTCGCCTATGCGTACATTATCAAAAGCAAATCCGTCTGCATTAGGATTATCATTTTCTGATCCCAATCCTATTCTTAATACTATCCTTGTCTCACTGAAAGCATCACTTAATGTATGTTTGGCTGAGACCCAACCTGAAGATGATAGCTCCCAACCTGCTTGGGAGGCATCGTTACCAGGGGCTCCAGGTAATCCAGAATTGTCGTACCATTCAAATCCGGTATCTACCCCGCCTAATGTTATCCATACTTTACGGGAATCCATAATATTCAGACTGTCTTTTGAAAATTCGACAATCACTCCATCCCCTAACTCAAGTTGCCTGTTAATATCTATAGAAAGCATTGGTCTTTGCAAATTACTTAGATCGAAGCTCGGGCTATAAACATAAGATCTTTCGTTTGGAGCATAAGATGAATTTAATCCAGTAATCCAAACATTGTCTCCCTGGTCAAATTCTGGAACTATGGTTGTTTTTGACGGACTACCCCAGATCCAGGTGTTTGAAGTGGTTCCAATTTCTGGCAAATCAATCCAATCGGCACTATCCCCTTCAAATGTGGCGATATAGCTGATTTGTTCATCAGGGGTTTCCCTGGCCAATACAACTATTTCATTAGAGGTTGAATCACTACAGCCTACGGTGGAGATCAGGGTAAGGTTCACATCATAGAAACCCGGCACAGCATATTTATGAGCAGTAATCAGCCTGTTTTCTGCCGTGGGATCGTTATCATCTGATGTAACTGAACTTCCATCCCCGAAATCCCAGATCAATCGATCAGTAGAATGAATAAGCAGGCTATTGACTGGGTTATTGAAAACACCGGTTGTACTCATAAAAAGTATGGAATCGTTTACTCCGGTACCACTGAAATCAAATCCCAGGGTATCGGCAACGTCAACAGACCTAAAATCGAGAAAACCTCCACCAGGAATACCTCCAATCACTATCTGAATTGTTTTAGTAGCTACACAACCAAATTCGGTGAGTATATCCAAATCCACCAAGTAAACCCCGGGATCTCTGAATGTGTGAACCACGGAATCTTTATTTGTTTGATCCCTAGTGATTAGATTTTCGGATGCAGTGGCAAATTGGTCATTAAAGTTCCATTTCCACTGAATTATCTGGGGGAATATTGCATTCTTAGCAGGATCAGAATTATTAATTGAAATAGAGTCGGCCTGAGTATATCCTGCCAATTCAGTAAAATCAATAGGTGTATCCTCACATAATAAGCTCCAGGAAAAATTTGATCTAGGTTTTGGATTGATCCTGATGGTTTTGGCAATAGTATCATTACATCCACTTTCATCGATACTGAATATGTATTTTATTTCGTAGTCCCCAAAACCCGTCGCATCACTGATACTCTGAGTATTTAAGGCACCGGAACCATCTCCATTATCACTCAGTCCAATGAATAGGGAGTCTGCAAGTTCATTTACGGTAAAGAAACCAATTGAAGATCCTGTTGAAGGATTAGGCAAACCATTCAAATCGATTACTCCATCATCCTCGCAATACTCTAGAGGAGTGTCTAAAGGAAGGCTTGCTATACCACCCAAAATATCTGCACGACCACCAAATGGGGCAATATTGCCTAGCCTTGCACTGGTAAACCCAATTGAGTTTGAAGGTGGAATGTATATTTTCACTAATTGTTGTAAGGTATCAAATAGAGTAGTGTTCTTTTGATTTTGGTAAACACCGGAGAAGACAAGTTCACCTAATAACCCACCTTCATTAGTGAATTTTGAAAAGTTTACCGTATCGCTGAAAATGGATGGATCAAAAATCCAGTCACCGGCCGGAATACTCGGTTGCGTTAAACTTGGAGTTACATCCGTAACTATGGAATTATTTATTGAAAATGACAATGAATCATCCTCATCAGTTTGCACTGATAAAGCCACAAGAATAAAATCAGGAGCACGTCCATTTCTTGGAATTACAAAGCTGGTTGAGCCACCTTCATTTAGGTCATCGGTACAATATATGGGTTCCAGTCCTACAATTGCTCTTTCATTATCAAAAATATTGATGTCCTGGGTATAATTAGTAACGCATCCGAATTCATCCGTATGGGTAAGCACAATACTGTGTAGTCCGAGTCCGGCAGCAGCTGTAAATAAAGTATCATTGAAGACACCAGGGCCGTTAAATAGATTAGTGCCATCATCTGCCAAAGAATTTGTTGGATCAGGGAACAAGGCAACTTTCGGAATATTATCTCCAACTGATGTCCTGTTAAATTCTGTAATCCATGATATTGAATCAATCCGTACTGTATTCAATAATGCGATTGTTGCCCCGTCAATAATTGTATTAAAGGCAGTTCCACTAAATCTTAGAATAGAAGCTGTACTATCGACATCACCTTCAGCAATAAATTCGATTCCTGAAATTACTAATTTATCTACCCAATTCGGTGTTGCATCAATGTCAAATCGAACCTGGAAAATGGTGTTATTCAGATATGAAAAAGTGACATTACTAATATCATTTCCAATACCAAATACAGTATCAGCCTCGGCATCAGTATTAAATATAAAATTATCCGATATTAACAAGTTTAATGTTTGGCCAGTACCACTTACGAAATCATTGTTAACTCCTTCTGCGAATTGTATTGGTGCTAATAAAGGTTGTGGATCACCAATACAAATATCATTGGACTGATTAGGATCTGCTACCGGGACATTCAATACATTTACTCCCGGAGCCAATGGTGAACCAAATGAAGTAATAGGGAAGGTATGGAATGCAGTATCAGCTTGTAAGTTAGGAAACGGTAAAGAAATATCCTGGGCTACTATATATACCTGGAAGTCTCCACTAGTAGTAGGGAAAAGGCTTTGATCGTAGAATATCTTATAGTGATATTCATTCGCTTTTACGACTTCAATTGAATCGTACAATAGTGTATTTGGATAAGTGCCGTCTTTAATCTCCTTTGCTGTAGGTGGCGGTGTTTGGTTAATCGCATCTACAACAGCAAAATATACCCGGCCAATTTCATCCATTTGAAACCGGATATCAAAGCCTATATCAGTTATATTAAGAAGTTCCGGCGGCTTAGATAGCTTATTAAACACTGGTGGAACAACATCTGAGGTTTTAAATTGCCATTCAAATGCACTGGTAATCCCCACAAAAAAGTTTGGGGTTGGTGTGGCACTATCATTATATTGGTCACCAGACATTCTAACGAAATACCTGACATCACCATCCAATGAATCCGCAGTTGTGAGGGGCTTATATACAAAGGTTGTACTATTTGTTGAACTGGTAACTTTGTATGTGGCAGCCAGTACATTCAGTTTTTTATCAAATATTTGTATTGTTGAATCTCCTACTAACTGTACTAACTCGTTGAAAACCACCACAATTGAATCTTTTCGGGGAAAATTAGTATCTCCCCTAAATGGATGCCTGCTAATAATTACTGGCGGATTGAAATCATCAAATCCATAAGTTCTTCCCCGTATTTTATTGGCATCAGCAGCGGTCAGATGGGTTTGAATAGCGGGATTTGAAGAAGTTTCCACACTACCGGAAGTCATTAGCACATCTTCATTGTCGGGTATAGTATAAAACCTTGCATCACCATTAGCAACTATGGTTGGCGTAATGGCATCTGTAGAACTGCTTGCCGTGGGGTCGACATCAGCCACCAGAAAGTAATATCTATTTGCAGGATCATCGGTAATCAAATCACCAATCCCATCCACAAATATAGAATCAAAACCTACAATAATTGATACCGCAGGATTCAAACTGATGTTAAAATCATCGTTTATATCAAAAAACGAATCTGTAGATCGGAATATTCTGATGGAATTAAGTATACTGGATAGAGGAGTAACTGTATTTCCAAATCGAATTATTAAACTGTTTAAAGTTGGTTCGCTTGGGAAAGGTTTTGGTAAAGTTTGTTGGGTTGTAACTTCAAATCCCAAAAAAGCCAGGTCAAATCCTCCGGCTGGTACACTTGCCCTTGGTTCAATTCCATTATTAGCAATATCCACGTTTTGGCCTAAATCCAGATTTTTAAAAGTTGTATGGATTACATCTACCGCAGTGGTAGTATTTGTAATTGTTGAGGCAGCAGGATATGGTCCATTGGGTACTGCACTGAGTAATGGATCATTGGTCCAATTTGTTGTTGGTAGCCCGTTAACTGTAACAGTTAATTGTCCATCCCCGGTTTGAGTATACTGGAACAACGGGAAGTCCAATATACCCGGAGTAATATTGCTGAATTTAGCTGGAATACTTTGCATTCCTACATTTGCTGTTAATCCTGTTCTGTTGATTACTACAGGCCAGTTAAAGTCAACATCCAAATTTCCTTTGGCATCATTTGCTTCCAGTTGTGGATCTTGAATAGCAATAAAAATACCTTCTGTAAAATTGGGTTGAATAATAATATCAAACTGTGTAGCAGTTACCTCAACGTAATTTAATAATGGGTCTGTAGTAGGTAACGGCTCAGAAGTCATATCCAACAAATCCTGGAACTGTGAACCACCGAAATTATTCTCAGCTACTGTAATTTCTACAAACAATTGCTCATTGTCATCATAAATATCCAGGAAGCTGGCCCTGATAGTGAATAACTTAGTAGCATCATCATCAGAAACAACTAAACCCGTGGCATCTACTTTTGAGAATACAAATGTGTTGCTAGCATTGGCGACAGCATCAATCTCAGTTCCAATTTCAGTGAAATTGCCAAGCCCATCATCAGTATAAAGGGCAACCCGTCTAAGGTTTTCCCAATTGGTAATGGTAAAGGTAAGGTCTGTTAAAACTGTTTTTGCCCCATCAATATCAAAGCCACCTCCCTGATTTGATGGCTGACCATCCCAAAGTCTGAACCTGGCCAACTCTACATCGTTGGCTCCATTTACAACATCTGTTGCATCAAGGTCTACGGGGATAATATTAGCCTGAAGTGTACCGCCATTGGGTTCCCTTGCTACCCATGAATCAAATGCAGCCAGCACATTAATGGAACTACTGGTAGCAGTTATTCCGTTGGCAACTAATTCCAATTCCCCGTGGTCTGTAGGGAAGTTATTGGTTTCATCTATATAAATAAATGTTGGGTTCCAGAAGAACACACCATCCGCAAACTGGTCGGTGGGGCCATTGCTTCCTAATGGATGATCTTGCAGGGTTAAAGTGGGAGTACCGGTGGTCACTACATCAGAGTCCAGGACAAAGTCAAAGTCCCTGTCGATATTGTCATAGATATCCCTTGCGTCTGTCCTGATTATTGGTGTAACAGGGGTATTGATACTGGCAGACAACGGTGGTTCTTCCACGAAATCAATATCAGTAGCCACTACTGTTACTACGTTTTTGTCCACTCCGGATGTTGAAATCTCACCGGCAGTGATAGAACTTCCCAGAGCATTGGTAACAATATCTACTTCATCAATCACAAATTCAAAGGCTTTGGCGTCGAATAGGGTGTCTGCCACATCAAGTATACCATCACCATCCCTGTCTTCACTGCCATTGAGGGCTAAGCTGCCGTCAAGATCTTCAGTCAGGGATCCCGGGAACAGGGTATTGTACTGTCCTAATCTCCAGTCAACAGAATCTTTGAACCATACTTTCAAAGTATAATTTTTTGTGGCATCATCAACAATAAATCCTAAGTCTGTTGCTTGTGGGTTATTTACATCTGCAACCATGCCAGTAACAGCAATGGTTGTAGGGTTAACAGTTGCAACAATGGAGTTTCCGTCATTATCAAATAGTTCAGCTCCCTGTATTGCCAGGGTCCAGTCAGGGATAAAGTTAAACTGGGTACCCATGGTGAATGTCATTTGCTCTATCAAAGAACCCCTCCCATCATTTTCGTCATCTGTTGGATTAGTTGCACCACCATCATCCTTGATATCAAATTCGAGAACAGTTTCCCCGCTGGCAGGCGGTGTGAGTCCATCAGGATCAACTACAATAGATGAAATGGTATTTTGCTCAGCAGCACCATCCAATATTAATGAAGCACCCCCAACCCTGATGATAAATGTATTACTATTAATATCCTTTGTCACAAATGAAGACCCTACAGCACCAGCAGTTACATCCACATTGATTTGGGCAGTACCGATATTATTGTACTGAAATGTATTTGGGAAGGTTAGTATACCTGCTATAAAAGTGGGGGTTGCATCGGTGGTAATGTTTAAAGGTGTGCCACTTACTATAAAATCATTATCTGCAACTACTGCCACATCCACGTAGTCCAAATCCCGGTTGAGGTTGGCATCCTGGGCTTCTACCTTGGGAAAGGGAGAGGCGGCCACATCTGCCACCTGGTCACTAAAGTCAACATCTACAAGGAATTCGTCAGTAGAAATGGGTTGATTGATAAATGATATTTGAGTGGCAATTACATCGATAGCATTATTGCCTGCGCCGGAATTGGTATTTTGTGTTGCTGCAAGTGTACTACTTCCAGGTACGCTGATATCAGCAGGGACCACTGTAAAATCAGTCTCTGAAACCTCAAAGAGTGGCTTTAGATTATCTACATTATCAGGCAAAGTGCCTCCCATGGCTGTGTTGAAGTACATATAAACTTTATAATTCTTGGTTGCCCCATCAGCCACGTAACCCACATCCCCTGGGCTTACCGTAAGATCAAAAACAATATTATCAGCATTAATCGAGGTTGCCCCAACAAAAGTCCCGCTTCCATCATCAATTGCAGCATCACCTAATAAATCAACCCATGTTCCAAAAGGTATTGTTTGGTCTGATGTATGCCTTCTAATAATTACCTGGGTTATTTGTGTTGCAATTGTATCATTCACATTGACACCAATACCATCATCGTCAATAATGCTAAAATCAAATACCATCCCCGCGTCTCCGGTGGTAGCTGCCGTAATATTATTTATTAAAGATGAAATTGTAGATGGTTCAGCACCCACGCCTGCATTTAGTGATGTAGTGTTGGATACATGTACAGTAACTCCAGTGCTTGTCGCACTGGTCAAATTTAATGATGCAATTGTAAGGGCGCCATTACCGGAGTACTTGTAACTAAAATTGGCTGGAAAATCAATGATACCCGGTGTTGAAGTGGTAGCAAAATCAGTGGTTGGCGCATTGTCCATTAGGATATTATCAGTGTTGGTCACCGTTACGCTTTGGGTAAATCCAAGGTCGATATTGTTATTGTGGTCGAAGGAGGTAACCTGTGGGATATCAGCAAGAAAGAAATCTGCACCTACACCAATATTTGCATTGGGCTGATTGGTAAATACCAGTTTTTTGCCTGTTACACTGACCAAATTTTTAGTTGACCCTGAATTCTCAGTTTCACTACCAAGTATTTTACTACTTTGAACCGTATTATTGTCATAAGTAAAGTCAGTATCAGTAACTTTAAAAACAAATCGTTTACCATCAATATTAAGAGGTAAATCCTCCAGTCCAGACAAGTCAGTTTTCAACCATATTTTTAAGGTGTAGGTTTTTGGTAGGTTATCCCCAATATGCCCCAAATTACCAGGAGCAAATGGAATACTGGGGAAAGTCAATGTAGTAGCAGTAATATCAGAGCCTGGTGTTAATTCTAACTTGTTGGCTAGATTGTCACTCAACTCAGCCCCGGCAATGGCCTGGGTCCAATCTGCAATAGTATTGCCACTGGCACCGTCGGCATTAAAAACCATTTGTGTGATTTTGGTGTCAACATTATCTATACCAGGTGTACCGCCATCATCTAAGATGGTAAAGTCAAAGTTTAGTACCGCGTTTAACTGGGGTGCTACCGCGGTGGAAAGTTGGGTGGCCAAGGATGATAGTGTATCAGGTTCAGTTGCAATTCCGGCAGTAATAGTAGATAATACCCCTACATCTGTAGGTACAGAGTGGGAAGGGATTGTACCATCTGTTTTAAAATTAATATTATCATTTGAATTATTTGGTGATAAGGCAAAAGGGTAGATTTCGAAATCGTATACTGTTCCTGAAACAAGGCCCGACCAGGCCACAAACTGAGTGGCAGGTACTGTTATAAAATCAACAGCAACACTGTCTGCACCATCATCGTCAACAAATAACAAATCTTCTGCCACAAAATTAGCGTCAGTAGGTGCAGTTAAAGAGCCAGCTGGATTATTTGCTATAATCAAATAATGAGTGGCTTTTTGAGTTGGGGAAGTATTATTGCTCCAATCCAATTGTATTTTGGTAGTGGTTATATTGCTTGAACCAAATGAGGTAACATGGTCACTTGGTTGGGGCAGGACAATTGAATATGATTGGCCGGTAGTAAAGTTTGCATTTACCCCGGTACCCCCGGTTGGATTGTTGGCGTAATCCAATACGGTATCATCATCTGTAAAATCCAATCTTAAAGTACCTGTACCAGCAATAGTATTTACTGTAACCGTAAATGTGTTGCCCCCGGTTCGTACTACATTTGAGATATTACCAGTAACCAAAGGATAATCGGCATCCCCTGCAAACCCAGAGGTGGTGATATCAAAATCTGATACATCTACTCCATCAACATCCTCAGAGAACGTTACATCCCAATCCACACTGGTGGCAACAATGCCATTGGTAGATCCTATGCCATTTGTTGTTGAGGCCAGTACAATGGATGTTACCGTGGGAGGGGTATTATCAAAGGTAACATTAGTACCATCAGTAACGGTGGTAACCGTTGTGCCCGCATTTCCTGTTGAGTCTTGAAAGTTGATTACAATAGCAAAATCACCACTACCAGGAAAATCTCCATCTGTGGCAGGTTCATTTCCTCCGCTTAAAGTAATATCTGCTCGCCAGCTTAAACCTACAGCGTCTAAAGCAGTAACAAAAGCGGCATTACCGCCTACAGTGACAGAAGGTGTGGTTACCAGATTATTATACAACCCATCATCTGCAGTGAATAATATTCTTAGGTTATCGCCAAGTTTAGCACTGTCCAGGGTGGCATCCCCGGATGTAAAAGTACTGGACAACATGGTTACCGTAGGCAGTGAAGGAACAGCATTGTCGTATAGTATCAATGATCCATTGGTGGTAACCGGGATCGTTGTCACCAGAGGTTGTGAATTTGAAAAAGGATCAAAATGACCAGGTTCGGTTGTCCAAATCTCGAAATTAGTAGTGTCCCCGGTTTCTGATCCTGTAAATGTATGCTGGACTACCCAGGTGTTAGCCGGACCCTCCGAGGCTGTAAGATTTTTTACCCTGGTTTTGGTGGCATCAAAAATCACAGAGTCAACCTGGATGTTAACACTGGATTGGAAGTTGATAGTCATCACATCCCCTGATTTTGCCCGGTTGGTGAAGTTGGCATTGTTTGTACTCACGACAACATTCGATAAGGTTGGAAATTCATCGGTGAAACGCTCTACAATATTACCACCACCATCTTTGGCATTGGTGGCACCTGTGGGGGTAAAGGAAAACCTTTGATTAGCAGGACTCCATTGGCCGTTAGAGACACTTTCATAAACTATTGAAACTGTAGCAGAATCATAAAAAACGATGTTTAAGCCACCACCAGGTTGTACCTGGAATTCATTAAGAGGAGTTATGGCCTGTCCATCAGTTAAGTTGAGAGGTTCAGTAAGTGCAATAAATACCTGTTCAGGATTAGTGCCATTTTCAAAAAATATTGGTCCACCTGAAATTTCTGGCTGGGTAGCATCACCGTTGGCAACTGTTAAATCCAGGACCCAACCTCCTGGAGTTCCTGCACCGTTGGAATCGCCTGTTGCCCCCAAAGCGGCCATTTCATTACCTGCTACATCATAAATTCCACCAGCACTATTATTAGCACCAGCACCCCCTACTTGGACATAGAAAATCCCAGATGGCGTTTCATCTGCTTCAGCTTCATCTACATGGTCCCACCTTGGCCAGCTATCAGTGCCACCAGTAAGAATTAGCACGTTTACAAGATTGGTGCCATTATCATGATATACAGCACTTCCAACTGCTTCATCCGTATCTGCACTTGAAAGGCCATCGGTATTAGGGTCATCTATTTCAATTCCATCTGTATTTGCATCCACATTGCGAACTGTGGTATTATTACTCAATCCAATCTGTTCACTAAAAAATATGAATAGGGAATCTGGTTCGGTTAATGGTTTTCCACTATTTGTCCCTCCCAATTCAACTAGAGGAGCGGCAGTAACAAAGGGAGCGGTGACATCCAGTCTAAATGCCAGGATAGGGGATTCAGGGCTTACATTTCCTGCTGCGTCAATGACCCTGGCTGTTAAGTTGTGAACCGCTTCCGTAGGATTAACTTGTAATGTCCATGCTCCACCACCAGTAATTGTGGCGGTAGTTGCATAAGCCCCTGTAACTGAGCTTACCAACTCCAGAGTTGCGTTGGGTTCAACTCCTGACCCATCAAATGTCGGACTGGTAATATTAGTGATATCATCTGTAGAAGACTGACCTACATCAGAAGCTGTTTGCAAATTTGGTTTAAGGATTGGGGCATCAGGAATATTGGCATCAATGGGGTCACTGTTTTGAGATATAACACCGTTAAAAACTGTTCCCGGGCTTGGATCAGTGTCTGATAATAGCAGATTGGTTATTGGGATATCATTTCCGGCTACTACATCAGTACCTAAATCGGTAATTGTAAAAGTTGCAGTGTAAGTTGTATTGCTTGATCTTGACAAACTACCTAGGGTAAAACCACCAATAGTACCCGAAGTTAAGGTATAAGTATCCCCTCCATCATCATCTACAGTTATGGTTGCGGTAACAACATCTGTTACTTTCATTGATACATTAGGAATGGTCACATTGGTTATATTGGGGCCATTGGCATCAATGGGATCACTAATTTGAGAAATGGGGGTTACAAAAGTTACAGAAGGGTTGGTTAAACCATCCTCGATATCTAAACTCACAGGAATGTCATTAGCTGCAATTACGTCAGTACCTCCGTTGGTAATTGAAAATGTCGCCGTATAGGTGGTATTATTTACCCTGGAAAAACTACCCAAAGTGAAACCCCCAACGTTACCTCCGGTCATATTATAAGTATCACCACCGTCATCAGTTACAGTAATTGTAGCCGTAACTATATCACCAATAAACATGGCCACATTAGGAATACTTATGTTTGAAATTACAGGCAGGTTTGCATCAATGGGGTCGCTTCCTTGTGAAATTGCAGTGGTAAAATCTGCTGATGGATTACTGGCACCATCAAGGATGATAAGGCTCATTGGAATATCGCTTCCAGCAGCCACATCTGTGCCACCATCTGTAATGGTAAATGTAGCAGTGTAGGTAGTGTTGTTAGTCCTTGAAAAACTTCCCAAAGTGAAACCACCAATATTTCCTGAAGAAAGGGTATAGGTGTCACCTCCATCGTCTGCAACTGTAATGGTTGCAGTAACAACATCAGTAACCAGCATGGTTGAATTCGGAATCGAAACACTTGAAATTATTGGCAGATTAGCATCAATGGGATCACTGGCCTGTGAAATAGGTGTATTGTATGAATTCCCCGGGCTGGGATCCAAGTCAGATAGCACAACATTTGTAACCGGAATATCAGTGCCTGCAGCCACATCTGTACCAAGATCAGTTACAGTAAAAGTTGCCGTGTAAGTTGTATTATTTGTTCTGGATAAACTACCCAAGGTAAAACCACCAATCGTACCCGAAGTTAAGGTAAATGTAACGCCACCATCATCATCTACTGTAATAGTGGCAGTAACAACATCGCCCACCTTCATAGCAGCATTAGGTATGGTTACATTAGTAATATTTGGCCCATTTGCATCGATGGGGTCACTGCCCTGGGATATTGCTGTGGTAAAATTATTACCTGCATTGGCATCAGTATCTGATAAGGTAATATCAACCGGAATGTCATTACCGGCAATTACATTTGTTCCCCCGTTGGAAATAGTAAATGTAGCGGTGTAGGTGGTATTGCCCGATCTGGAAAGGCTGCTCAATGTAAATCCACCAATAGTACTTGCATTTAGAGTGTATACGTCCCCTTTGTCATCATCTACTGTAATGGTAGCCGTTACCACATCACCTACCTCCATGGCAACATTTGGAATGGATACATTGGTGATATTTGGGATATTAGCGTCAATGGGGTCAGCAGCTTGAGATATTGCAGTAGTGAAATTATTCCCATCATTGGCAGTTCCATCTGCCAGTGTTACATTGACTGGTATATCACTGCCAGCAGCAACGTCAGTACCGCCATTAGCTATGGTAAAAGTTGCTGTGTAGGTTGTATTATTTGTTCGTATTAGACCGCCCATTGTAAATCCACCAATAGTACCGGAAGAAATAACAAAAAGGTCTCCCTTATCATCATCCACAGTAATAGTTGCGGTTACTATATCATCTACCAGCATGGCAGAATTAGGGATAGTAATATTTGTAATGGTGGGAATATTAGCATCTATATCATCACTTGCTTGTGAAATAGGGGTAGTGAAAGTAGTTGAAGGGTTACCCAGACCATCACTTATAACTAAGCTGGTCACGGGAATATTGCTGCCTGCAGCCACATCAGTACCACCATTGGCGATAGTAAAAGTGGCGGTGTAAGTAGTGCTGTTCGTCCTGGAAAAACTTCCCAAGGTAAACCCACCGATAGCTCCGGAGGTCAGAGTATAATTATCTCCACCATCATTGCCTACAGTAAAAGTAGCGGTAACCACATCACCTGCTACCATGGAAACATCAGGGATGGACACATTGGAAATGGTTGGCAAATTGGCATCAATTGGATCACTTCCCTGTGATATTGCGGTAGTAAAATCAGCTGAGGGGTTACTGGCACCATCAAGAATGATAAGGCTCATCGGTATATTAGTACCTGCCGCCACATCGGCACCTCCATCAGTAACAGTAAAATCAGCAGTATATGTCGTGTTGTTTGTCCTTGAAAAACTACCCAAAGTGAATCCTCCAATATTACCTGATGATAGGGTATAGGTATCCCCACCATCGTCTGTAACAGTAATGGTTGCAGTGACAATATCAGTAACCAGCATGGTAGCATCTGGAATGGTAACACTGGAAATTACAGGCAGATTGGCATCAATAGGGTCAGCTGCCTGGGAGATAGCAGTGGTATAATTGTTTCCAGGATTCCCATCTGTTCCATTTAATGTCACATCTACGGAAATATCGCTTCCAGCTGCTACATCTGTACCTCCATCAACAACATCAAATTTAGCGAAGTAAGTTGTATTATCGAATTTAAATAAATTTATTAATGTAAATCCATTGATTGTGCTGGAGGCTAAGGTATACGCCTCTGCACTACTTGTTACTGTAATTGTAACTGACACCTGGTCTCCTACTATCATAGCAGCATTGGGTATAGTTACATTGGTAATATCAGGTCCATTGGCATCTACAGGGTCACTGCCTTGTGAAATTGCAGTGGTAAAATTATTGCCGGCGTTGGTATCACTATCTGCTAACGTTACATCAACGGGTATATCAACACCTGCCGCTACATCAGTTCCTCCATTGGTGATGGTAAAGGTCGCAGTGTAGGTAGTATTGCTTGATCTGGATAAGCTGCCCAATGTAAACCCGCCAATTGTGCTTGCATTTAGAGTATAGTTGTCCCCTTTGTCATCATCCACGGTGATGGTAGCGGTAACAACATCTCCGATAACCATGGCAACATTGGGAATAGTAACATTAGTAATATTTGGGATATTTGCATCAATAGGATCGCTTGTCTGTGAAATGGCAGTGGTAAAATTATTGCCAGCATTGGCATCACTATCTGCTAAGGTGACATCAACAGGAATATCAGAACCAGCAGCAACATCAGTACCCCCATTGGCAATGGTAAAGGTGGCAGTATAGGTTGTGCTATTTGTTCTTGATAGGCTTCCAAGAGTGAAACCACCAATGGTACTTGCATTTAGTGTGAAAGTATCACCCAAGTCATCATCCACAGTAATGGTTGCGGTTACTACATCTCCCACCAACATTGCTACATCGGGAATAGTAACATTGGTAATGGTGGGTATATTGGCATCAAGGGGATCACTTCCCTGTGAAATTGGCGTAGTGAAGGTAGCGGAAGGATTTCCCAAAGGATCGCTAATCACTAAGTTTGTTACAGGTATGTCATCACCAGCAGCTACATCGGTGCCACCATCGGTGATGGTAAAAGTAGCTGTATAAGTAGTGTTGTCTGATTTAGAAAAACTCCCCAAAGTAAATCCACTTATGGCTCCGGAAGTCAGTGTATAAGTAACCCCGTTATCATCGCCCACTGTAAAGGTTACTGTAACCACATCACCCACCACCATGCCACTATTGGGGATGGATACAGATGATATAGTTGGTAAATTGGCATCAATGGGATCGCTTGCTTGTGAAATTGGAGTAGTAAACTCAAGGGAGGCATTGCCCACACCATCCAAAATTGTCACACTTACAGGGAAATCATCCCCGGCGGGAACATCAGTACCTCCATCAATAATAGTAAAAGTAGCAGTATATGTGGTATTATTACTTCTTGTAAAACTAGCTAAAGTATAGAGTCCTATACTACCTGATGACAGAGTATAGGTATCGCCAAGATCATCTGGGACGGTGATTGTTACCGTTACCACATCCGTTACCAGCATGGTTGCATCTGGTATAGACACAGTGCTAATTACCGGTCTATTAGCATCTATTGGGTCGCTGGTTTGTGAAATTGGAGTTGTAAAAAGAGTCCCGGGGCTGGGATCGGAATCAGATAATAAAATGCTCACGGGGATATCATTGGCGGCTACAACATCAGTCCCACTTTCAATAACAGTAAATTGAGCCGTATAGGTGGTAGCATTTGAACGATTAAAGTTGGCTAAGGTATAGCCACCAATTGTTCCGGAAGTCAGAGTGAAGGCAACACCGCCGTCGTTATTGGTATTAATTGTAACACTTACTACATCATCGATCATCATTGCAGCATTAGCTATCACAACACTGGTAATGGTTGGCCCGTTAGCATCAATGGGGTCACTGCCTTGGGAAATTGATGAAGTAAAATTATTGCCATCATTGGCATCACTATCTGCTAAGGTTATATCAACGGGTATATCAGCCGCCGCCAGTACATCAGCTCCTCCATTGGTAATGGTAAAGGTTGCAGTGTAGGTGGTATTACTAGACCTGGACAAACTGCCCAAGGTAAATCCACCAATGGTGCTTGCATTTAAAGTATAATTATCCCCTTTATCATCATCAACAGTGATGGTAGCGGTAACTACATCTCCAATAAACATGTCAACATCTGGAATTGATACTGCAGTGATGTTAGGAATATTCGCATCAATAGGATCGCTTGTTTGTGAAATGGCAGTAGTGAAATTATTGCCAGCATTGGCTGAGCCATCTGCCAATGTAATATCAACCGGGATATCAGAACCCGCAGCCACATCTGTACCTCCATTAGCTATGGTAAAGGTGGCAGTATAGGTTGTTATATTTGTCCTTGAAAGGCTTCCAAGGGTGAAACCACCAATGTTGCTTGCATTTAAGGTAAAAGAATCGCCCAAATCATCATCCACGGTAATAGTTGCAGTTACTACATCACCCACCAACATGGCAACGTCTGGAATGGAGACATTGGTGATATTAGGGATATTGGCATCAATATCATCACTTGTTTGTGAAATAGCGGTAGTGAATGCAGTAGATGGATTACCCGCACCATCAGTTATTACTAAGTTGGTAATGGGTATATTGCTGCCAGCAGCCACATCAGTACCACCATTGGCAATGGTAAACGTGGCGGTATAGGTTGTTGAGTTAGTTCTGTTAAAACTTCCTAATGTAAAACCACCAATGGCTCCTGAAGTTAAAGTGTAAGAAAGATCTCCGCCATCATCTCCAACAGTAATGGTAGCAGTAACTACGTCGCCCACCACCATAGAAACATCAGGGATGGATACACTGGCAATGGTTGGCAAATTAGAATCAATTGTAACTGTCCCCCCAGAAGTGGCTGGCCCTGTAAACGTTGTGCCAGGTGTTCCGTCATTGAGGGTTATGTTCATTGGAATTGTGCCAACAGCAGCATGATCTAAACCACCATCTACGACAATGTATTCAGCAAAATATTCACCACCACCCAAATCTGCAAAACTAATTAATGGAAATGCATTAAAATCAGATGGATCCAGAGTATAACCTGCCACATCAGAGGTAATTACTATGGGAACAGCATCATTAACTTTATAATCACCGGCCTGAACTGTTACTCCTGTAATTACTTGTGCATTGACGATGGTTTGAAAAAGGAATGGGAGAATAATTGTTAAAAAGAATCCTATTCCTCTAGGGTAAGTCTTGAGCCTCATAGTGCGTTGAGTTATAATTTCGTTCTAGTTAGTTTAAGCAGTGGTTCCAGTAGTTGCGGCCTGGATATTTTATACCATATTCATCAATTTATATTTCCATCTTTGTCTGTTTTCACTAAGGTCATTCTATGTACTCCACCCAAGGTGGTTGTTCCAAAAAAGACCAGGCTATTATCTACTGTTTCGATAATGGTTCCGCCATTTTCATCGCCTTCCCCGCCAATTATCTTAGTCCATTTTGGGATGCCAGAGACATCGGTTTTTATCAGGTAAAAATCTTCGCCTTTGGTTGCATCTGCATTAGTAAGTGTTCCCAGGATTACCATACCGCCATCGGAAGTGCTGACGATAGAGTTACCTCTGTCATTTCCTGTATTATCGTCACCGGTTAAATTAGGTCTTCCGGTCTCATCTTCAATTGGCCCTGAATATCTATGATAAGACCCAGGGACAAAAGATCCCAATGCATCAACTTTTACTATGTATATATCATTTTCAATCTCCAGTTGGTCTTGGGTCGAGGTTCCAACAATTACGAACCCTGTTTCAGTTGGCTGAAAGCCGTTCCCGAAAAAGTCCCTGCTAAATGCTGTAGAGTCAATGTTATTGGCATTTTTTAAGGCATTGGAATTGTCTATAGCAGTATAAGCCTTTAAAAAAGAGGTTGGGGAAGCCACACCGGGTGTTTCCACACTTCCAGCCCAAAAAATATCACCGCTAGTAGTATTTACTTGTAGGGAATTTGTAGCCACATCATTTTTTCCATCTACGCCATAAGCCTGGGACCAAATAATTGTTCCTGACAAATCCATCTTTATTAAAACAATTTTAGTGCGAGGGGGATCATTGGGGTCTTCAAATGTGCCCAGAACAAGGATATTGCCATCCCCATGGAAAGCAATGGCGGAACCGTGAGTGTTTTCACCGGCAACTGGTAGGTTCATTCCAGTTGTAAAATCAGGAATAATTTCTTGGGTTAAATTACCATTACTGTCGGTTATTATCAGGGTCATAGCACTAATATCTTGGCTGTTAATCCTATCCCCTATGAAAATGTAACCTCCGGCAGGTATGATTTTCAAGTCTTTTGCAATTATTCCAATACTGTTAATATCTGGGCTTACTGGATCATCAATTCCGTTGCCTGCACTTTCTCCTGCAAATCTTTGAATCCACATTACATTTCCATCGGCATCTGTTTTGATCAATTGGGTCTCGGCTTCTTTTCTTAGTGGTTCTATTAAAAAAGTACCGAGGCATATATATCCACCATCGCCAGGGGTCTGCAGTACATCGGTTCCAAACCCTTCTTCAAAGAACTTAATAAACGAATCAGTTTCCCCGATTTTTACACTTCCCACATCACAGCTAATAACCAGGATGATGATGGCGAACCAAAGTAATAGTTGTTTCATGTATCTAGTTAAGTTTTTTATTAAGTTGTTTTGAAGTTAGTTTTCTAGGTTTGTAAAAATCCTTCACCCAACCCAAGGTAAAGGAGATGGTATGCTGTTTGAATTTATCATTGGCATTATGAAGTTCCCAGATACCAACTGAATTATAGGCTGATCCATCCTTCACAACTTCAGTAATTCCATAATGAAATCTTATGTCTAAATTGATATTGCCTTCGCCTGCTTTATATTTAATCCCAGCTCCAATAAAAGCAGAAACATTTAACTTCTCTCTCTCATCAATCATGTCCAAGGAACTCAGACTGGTAATTTGCTCGGCTCCACCAGTTCTAGTCCAAGTATTTTTGGTGGCATCTCCAGCGGTTTTAGAAGCACTTAAATAATCCAAGGATGCACCAAGGCTGACATAGGGATTCAAGCGGCTTTTTAGATATTTATATTGCACAGATACAGGCAGTTGAAACCAGGTTTGGTCTTCTTCAATAATGCTTTCTTCCGTAATATTGACTCCAGGGACTAAGTCCTTGCTGGAGTCAAACTCTTTTTCAAACTTATGTGTTTTAAAGAAAAATTCAGGATTTAAAGTAAAAAATTCATTAAGTTGATATTCAAAAGTTAAACCTCCCTGTATTCCTACCAATGAAAGATATTCATGCCTGGAACCCGTTAAGTTGTAAGTTCCATTTATTTCCGTAGGGTTAATAATTACATTATTTGCACCCACTTTAATACCCGCACTAAAAATAGGCTTGGTCTTAAAAGTTTTGTGCAGGTTTATGAACTCCGTGGGATCCAGTGCGGGGTTTACCTGGTATTCGTGGTCATGCCTCAACAGTTCGAGCATCCTGGTGTCCGCTTTGTCCGGTTCCTCCAAATAAATGTGGGTCAAGATCAGTAACCGCAGAGCCTCGGTTTTTTCCGCTGATGTAAAACCGCTCACCAAACAGGTTTCCAGTGCGCTTTCCAGTTCATGGATCCTTCCGTCATCAAAGGTAGTCCTGGCCTGGTCCAAGATAGCTGTACATTCTGTTTGTGCCAGGCTTTTGGTTGATAAAATGAAAGAAAACAGGATAAGTATGAAACTTATCCTGCTTCCAGTTTTAGGTAGGTTACTGATTATCATTGATTTAATTATTACTTCTATTCAAGTCCTCCTCATTTACTCCTTCTCCAATAGGGAACTGTACACAGGTTTTTTCATAACTAAGGTCTGTCCCAACATAAAGATCCCATTCTTCTATAGAAAAGTTCCTTACAATATACTTACAGATATTATCCGACATTGCTTCAATCCTTGTCGGCCATGCCCTGATCACTTTATCCTGGGTCCCGGCCATCAGCTGCATATTATCAGGACTAAATGCAATGGCATGTACCCAGTCATCATGATCTGCAAGTACTATTGGTGGATCAGTAAGAATATCTAAGTTCCAAAGCCTTACCGATGCGTCCCTCGATGCAGAGCCTAAAAACTGCCCATCAAAACTGAATTCAAGGTCATTAATGGCCGCATTATGAGCAGTAAGTGTTTGTGTAGGGGTGTAATCTTGTTCCACATCAAGCAAATTTATCTGTGTCATATCCCAAATAAATCCCCTGCCTTCCTGGTCACCAGCAGTAAACCATTTTCCGTCATGGCTGTAGGCAATGGATGTAATCTGATCACGAGGCTCATTGTTGGTATGGAACTCTTTGGCTGCATAATTGTTTTCACGATCCCACATAATTACTTTGCCATCTCTGGTAGCTCCTGAAATCCACTTGTGATCTGGGCTTACGGCAATATGGTTCAATTTTGTGCTGCTCTCTATAATTGCTGTCACTGTGTTGAAATCATACATCCGGATGGTACGGCCTCCGTTATCCAAGCCAATTAAAGCTTTATTATCAGAAGTCCAGTCAAGGTCCCAAACTTCACCTACCCATCCATCTATTCTTTGTGGTTTTGTGCCTGCTGCGGTAGAGAGGTCGAACAACTGCACGTAATTAGGACTATTGGCAATTAGCGAGAATTGCCCTCCGGCAGCCAGCCATTTGTTGTCGCGACTGGCAGCTAAAGTCAAAATATTAAGTGCGTCATTTTCAAAGGCTAGAGTATCAGCTACCCGTTGTCCTTCCCTGATATCCCATCTTAAAATCTTTCCAACTGTACCACCTGAGTAAATATGGTTGCCGGATTCTGAAGATATCAAACCCCTGATCTGCTTTGCATGGCCTTCAAGGTTTTGGGTGGCTTCATCCCCCAACACTTTGTTGGCATAATAGAGGCCATCATAAATATCCGGGTCAAATTGCTCGCCCGTGTAAGTGGTATTAAATATGAATGCCTGTTGTGCCAGCAATCCTTTCAGGTTCTGGTCTGGAACTTTCTGGGTAGCTTTAATGGCCATGGCTTTTGCTGTTGCGAGATAACGAAGCTTTTCAGCTTGGAGGCGTTGCCTTTCCGCTTCAGCCGTTGCTGCCTCTGCTTCCAATCTTCGTTGGTCAGCTAATTTTGTTTGTTGCTCTGCCACTGCTTGGGCAGCTATAGCTCTTTCCCTTTGTACATCTGCTTGTGCCCTTGCAGAGTCAGCTTCAATTTGCCGTTGAACAGCCAATAAAGTAGCTTCTTGAGCTGCATCTCTTTGTGTATCTGCTTCGGTTTTTGCTTCTTCGGCTAATGCTCTTTGCTCATCTGCTTGCTGTTGAGCAATTACCGCTACATCTCTTTGCTCTTGAGCTTCAATTTGTGCTAACCGAGCTGTTTCGGCATTTTGGTCAGCTTTTACTTTTTGAGCAAAGGCGAACAAGAGGAACATGATGGAAATCACGGTTGCCCCGCCCATAATCAAGGCGGTCATCCTCGCCCGTTTCAGAGCCCGTTTGGCCTGGAGCTCCTTAATGCGCTGCTCTGTTTCAAATTCTTTTTTCGAGTACTCCAAAAATACCATGGTCCGCTCATAAGCGGGGTTGTATCTTTGTCCCCACACCAAAGTAGGCTTGTGTTTTTGTTGCCAGTTAAGAGCAAGTTGCAAATCCGGAGGCCTCCAAAGTCCTGCCTTGCCTACCTGGTACATAGAGGCTGCTTCAGAGAGCCGCAGGTACATTTGTACTGCTTCTGCTTCATCATCTACCCAGTTTTTCAACCTTACCCAAATCCTCATCAAACTTTCGTGAGAAATATCGATCATCGATCTTCCCTCTATTGGTGTCCCATAGGGTGGGGTAAGCAATGAACGTCCCGGTTTTCTGAAAATATCAACCACCGCGATCACTTCTTCTTCTTTTACTTCAGAAATAGCAGCAATTTCAGATAGCCGGGTTGGCCTCCTGATGCCGAAATTCTCTCCTCGTTTCTCCGTAATGGCTTTAAATATTGCCTCACATATCTCTTTCTGTTTATCGTCGAGTTCATCATACGCTTCATTGGCGTGCATGGAGAGGGCTTCTGCCATTCGCCCGATAGCATCGTAATGCTTGAGGTCCATGGGTTCGTCTCGCTCCCGGTGTTTTGACCAATAATCCCAGGTTCGCATGAGTGAATGTTGCAATATTGGGAGTTGATCAGGATTATCACCTAAGTCATTTAATAGTGTTTGCACCAGTCTTTGGGCAACTTCACCACCACCTACGGAGGTTGGCCCTGTAATGGCTTTTCTCTTTTGGTCCCTGGTCAGTTGTGGGATCAGGTAGTGACTGTCATTGATTTTCTTGGTAAGGTTAGGAAACTGTGCACAATCACCAATAAAGTCAGATCTCATGGTAATGGCTACATAGATGGGAACATCAGTATAATTTACTGCTTCCATCAGCATGTTTACAAACGACAATGTTTCGTTGAGTGAATTATCGTTGTCCGTGCTGTCTTTGAACCTGAACAATTCCTCAAACTGGTCAACCAAAATCAGATAATTGTTCTGGGTGCTTTTCCGGGTTTGAACAATGGCTTCAACAAGACCTAATGAACTACTACGCAATAGGGTAGTGGTGATAGTCCTCTTGATCTTTTGTTCTTCCTTATCGGCAACCTGATAATTTGGATCTTTTTCAAGAATTGCCTGGGCGAGGTTTTCCACTGGCCCGCTACCTGGCCGGGCTACCACCACGTCCCAGTTCGGGCTGGTTTCTGTAAGGAATCCACCATAAAGAATAGGTAATACCCCACAGTAAACGAATGATGATTTACCACTTCCTGATGGGCCGATTACACCAATAAACCTATTTTTAGATAGTTTTAAGAGGACTTCATCACTTTGGCCCTCTCTTCCGAAGAATAAATGACTTTCTTCAATACTAAAAGGCCTAAGGCCTGGAAAAGGGTTGGCAAGCACTTCCTGTGCACCACCTTTTTTGACTTTTTTT
>CBDVAV010000005.1:0-24014 GCA_965372055.1 uncultured bacterium
GTAAATGTCATCTAATTCATAGGGTATAGTGCTGTTGTTTTTTATCACCAGGAACAGATAAACATGGTCTCTATCAAAGATTATATTGGTCAATGAAAAATGAACGAAATCAGACTCATCTATCTGTGAAAAATCCGGATCATTGACGGCATTGTATATTTCCTTTATTCTCTCCAGCTTTTTGCTTTCTTTCTCGATCAATTCGTTTTTCGTTGCTATTTGATGTGCCTTATCATATTTGTAGGTCAGGTCTGTCTCCCTTAGTACCCTGATCAGATCACGGGTATCGTTATCAAAATCAAGTTCTAAAGCTAATATGCCCTGGTCCGTGAAAAGTGAAAGGTTGCATTTTGGAAAGGTATCATCATCCATCACGTTTCCAACTTGCAGCCTAATATGGTTGCGGTCCAGACTGTCCAGGTACAGGTAATTATCAAAATCCCCGTTACTAATCTCAACCTCTCCACAGGTGTTCTCTACTGGTCTGGTAAGGGAAATCCCTTCCAGCACGACAATAACATGGCGGTCAAAGGATATATTGACGGTATTGATCTTTTGACCAATAACACCAATGGAAAAGAGTAATCCGATTATGGAAAGTATAGCACTGTTCATTTCAAATATATGGTCCTGTTTTGTTGTAGAAATACTTTTTGGCTATGATTCTTTTTGCCAGTTGATAGTCTGACATTCCCCACGAAAGGTATTGTCCTGGAAGTACTTATCTCCGTGTTTTTCAGTCGCTGTTGTTCACGCTTTAACCCTTCTGCAACGGTTAAAGGAATACCAATTATTGATGGCGCACTGTAAACCTCTACCCCGTACTCAGGAATAGTCACGTTAAGCACTGTCTGCCCATCACTTGGTATGCCTTTCATTAATGTATTTTTCTTAATTGTCCTTCCATCTGGTAAAATCATATCTTCCAATAAGCGGATCTTTATGGTTGAAGGATAGGCCATATCAATAGTGATGGCCTCAAACTCTTCCGCATTAATATATTTTTCTGCTTTGTTGGCTAAATATGTTTTTGATTTATTACTTGTTCTGCTCCTGGCCCGGGTAAATTTTCTTTCTTTTGGTTGTTCTTGCTTTGGCTCTGCTTTTTCTATTGCTTTTTGTCTTTCCACGTAGATTATTTTTGGTGGTGCAACTTTAGTTTCTTCGTCACCTTTGGGGTCTGGTTCAACTTCGGTGATGGTCTCTTGAACTTCTTCGTCCCCATTCAGAAGTATTTCTTCATAAAGGGAAAAAGCTTCATCTTTGCGGTTGGACTTGATATTATTTTCATAGCTCTCGGATGATTGCCTGATTTTTTCTTCATTGGCTTTTAGGGACGCGGTTTTTCTTTTGTCCTTATTGCCAACTGTAACTTTGCTCCCCGCTGAATTAAATGTATCATAAAAGGAATCTTTACTAATACTGTCCTTGCTCATGTTGTTGATAAGGATCAGGAGAAGGAAGCCCCCCCCTCCTATCAACGCGATCATTCTACCTCTTTTGTTTATCATGTTATTTATTATTTAATCCTCGTGACTTCACGGGAAATGGTTTCACATTTATATCCAAAGGGATTGTATTCTGCATCGATATCAAACCCGGTATATACTTCCAGTTCTTCTTTGTGGATTTCTTCATTGAGGATCTGCCCCCCTCTGATTATCCTGTGATAGGTCTCGGTTCTTACCAGGAAGGTCCTGACATTTTCTTTGACTTGGTTGATGAAGTTAATATCCCTGGACAATGTATCTGTAATGATTTTTGGGTATTGTAAATTTTCGGTGACCTTCTCCCCTACTATTTCCACTTTCTTTACGATGCATTCTATCCGTGTGGGGGTGTTGGAAAGCAAGTCAAATAGCGATTCCCTTTCGTACCTGGATACAACATTTGCCCCTTCATAGCTCCAGAGGTGCAGTGCCCTTTCGATATGGTCTGGGTAATTGTATTCACTGAGGTTATATAAATACATAAAAGCCAACCTCACGTGGGCCTTGAGGTAGGCACTGGTAGCTTCCCGGTCTGGAACCCTGATCATTCTCCCGTGATATATTTCTTGGGCTGAATCAATGGCTACTATTTCCTTATAATTTCTCTCTGTCCAAAAGGCGTACAATAAATAAGCACAAATGGCTACCAGGACAAGATTGACATATACCAGCTTGTTATTGTCCTTTTGGGTGATGTTACCTTTTATCTGCATATATTATGGCTTACTTGGTGATGGATACCGGTCCTTGTGCCTGCCCTCCTTTATTGTTGTCAAGTTTTGATTTTAAAGCACCCGCCCCTCCCATACTCATTTTTGACATTACCATATAAGTGGCCATCCCCAAGGCTTGGCCGGCCATTGGCCCCATGGTATCTTCAGCCGGAATGGGAAAGATCAACCTGGCAAAATACATGGCACGGAGATATAGTAATATCGAGAGCAGATCAAATAGCATAGCCCCCGGGCTCAGCACCATGTCCACCAAACTGTCGGTTCCGATGGTCTTGCCTATGAATATTGTAAAAATCACCCATTGTATAAAGTTAATTACTGTTAGTACTGCCCCATACAGTAGGTAAAGCCCTAGTGGTTTTAAAAAATGTGATGGTTTAAAAATGCTCATCACGTATGATACAGGGATGATTAAGTAAAGAATATTCATCATGGCGATATAATACATTTTCAACAAGGCTCTAAATCCACCTATGATTTCTTCCAGTGTATTTGTCACTACATAACCTATTGGGTTTGCCGCTCTTCCTGCTGAAGAACCTGTTAAGCTACTGGCCAGCTTAAAATCATTGACCCAGACCTGAACTTGTTTCTTGGCGAGCTGTAGGTTCCATTCACCATGGTTGACCAATGAATCTATTTCATTCGATAGTTCTACTTTTTTTTTTATAGTAGCCAAAAGCACCATGGTCTGTTTATCTTTGTCTGTTAATAAAGTGGCCTGGTCTGATTTTTTTGATACCCAGGCAATGCCATCCATTAATGGTTTGATTGATCCTCCCACGAAAATCAAAATGATCGCACTTACCAGCCATTCATTGGAAACGCCAAAACTTTGGTTTTTAACAGCATTTTTTATGGCATTGAACAATATGGCAAGCACCCCAAGGATGGCAACCATTCCTTCATACTCTACATAATTCAGGGAATTCGCAATTTGAGGATTTATAATGAAATCACTTTTTGTATACCAGTTTAAAAACTGCTCGATCATTATATGCGGTTCATTAAGATGATGTACTCTTCCATAATTGCTGCATCTATATGCTTTTCCATCACTTCCAATAGTGCCCCTTTGGCTGATACCGTGCGGTATTGTATGTCTTCGATTTCACTGATCACGATATTGATCAACTCCAGCCTTTGAACTATGTTCATTTCCTCGGTTGGATCAAAGGCGCGTTTGATGTTGGTGGCAATTAGTTCTGCATCCAAATCAATGGTGCTGTAGTATATATCGTAATGACAGGTTAGAAAATCACTCAACAAATTGCTGTGGTTCACCCCGGAGAGCCTCAATAAATTTTCAAACTGCAGATCATTCATGTTTTCTGCCAAGCAGACCATTAAATTGATGGTTTCGCGAACGGCCAGGGCATATTTGAAGAATTTTTCAGCATCTTTTACAGTGGTGAGTGCTCTTTTTATCCCTTTTAATTTATCCTCACTGTCCTTCAAGGTGGCTTGTACCTGAATGAGGTTGTTTACCATGGCTGTCAAATAGGGTATCAGTGCCGGGGCGTCCTGTGCCTTGCTGGGAACATTGAGGCATAAAACCATGGTGCTGATTATAAATGTTTTTTTCATGCTGTTTTTTTTCTTTTGTCCCTATAGTATTGTTCGAATATCAATTCCTTTAAGGAGCGGTTGGGATTTTCCTCCTTTATTTTCTGAATCTTCTTTCTTACTTCTGCAGTGGTGGAAAAAATGAAATTTGCGATGGGCGAAAGCTCCAGGGAAAAAACCATTTCTTCTTCCCCGGCAATGACCATGAATTCCCTGAACCTATCGGTTGACCTGAGGTTTTTTACCAGTTTATACCGGTACGAATCCCAGTTCAGCAGCTTGGCTTGTTTTTCTGCCCAACCACTCAAATGTTGATTGTAAGTGAATGATCGCATTTGTGTATTTGAATCTATGGTATCCCAGGCGGGAAGCTTGTTTATCAGATCTATGCCTTGCACCATGATTGTTATACCGGCATTAAACTTACCGACCTGGGTATAGTAATTTTTCATGATTGATGATAGGTTTGGGTCTTCAAATGGTTGTTGTACTTCATCAATCTTGATCACCAGTTTAATGGCCCTGTCCCAGTATTCCATTTTTCGGTTTATCAAACCAAGCACTGCCTCAAATGCCAGGTTGTACAATGGGGAAGCCTCCAGGGATTTCATTTCAAAAACAACAAACGGCTTTTGGTTGATCTTGATGGATTCTTTGTTGTTAAAAAGCCATTTGTTATCACCATGTACGAAACGTTTTAATTCTGCCTCGTAAAGCTTGAGATCAATATGTTTTTCGTATACCGACCCGCTGTCCATATATTCTTTCACGTAGTAGTGATAGAAGCTTTCAATGCTGGGATTTTGTCCAAGCTGCTTCATTTCCTGGTTGTATACTTCGATTATGTTGGTAACCCCGGCAATAACATTTTCATCGCTTTTAGGATAGATTTTGGAAAGAATTGAAACGATCAGGGCTTTTTGCAGTTCGCTCATCTTGCCTGGATCGTATTCAAAAATATCGATGCCTATTTCTGATCCCGGGTGCAGGTCTATGTAATCGCCGTCATAAATCATGGCCAACCACTCGAATGACTTCCCTTTTTCTATGATCACTTGGTGGTAGCCGTTATTGAAATAGTAGTCGGATTCGTTGGATACCAGTACTGACTTCCCTCCCCTGGTAGGCCCCGCAACAATTCCATTGCGCACACCGGCCAAAAGGGGGTTGTCCCAGGGTTCGAAATTTATCGGGTACCCGGTAGTGGGGTCAGTGTACAATATACCTGAATGGTCTCCTTGCTTAAAGGAGTTGATATTGAAAAATGGCAGGGCATTGACAGTTTGCCCAATTAACAGGTCATGGCCATTGTGACCATGGGCCGGGGCGGATGCAAAAAACAAAGGCATGTTGTGTGCTTTGTTGAATTCCCCTTTTGCTGCATATTGGGAAAAAGCACTTTTAACCATTTCGGTTTTTTCATACAATGCTTTTTTTTCATGGGATGGGACGGTCACTGTCACGCCATAGGAGCATGCAGGGTAAGCTGAATCAATAATATACGATTTTAGTCTTTCAGCATGGGCCTTCGTTGTTTCCTTTTGCTCTTTGTCCATGTTGTCCGGGTTTTGTTTCCCCCCTCCTGCCCCAAAAGTGTTGAGCTTCATTTGCTTGTTGATCTCGGCAATTACCAACTCGTTGGATGCTTTTTGAACCGTTACCGTGGTACAGTGGGCAAAAGGCAAACCCGCGGTAATGGGAAATGCTGAATAGTTTTCAATTTCCTCATTGGGCAGGTATACAAAGCCTTCTTCTTCTTTGGCACTGACTACCCGGTATTTATCCCATAACGGAACTTCCTGTTGTGGTTCACGCCCCATGAATATGTTGGAGAACAGTACGTTTTCCCTTTGCAAATAGCCTTCTGGGGTATGTTGGTAATTGCCAAGCTCTAAAACTTCAGGAACCTCCCAATCATCAAAATTATAATCTCCACTATAAAAGGCATAACATACTTTTTCCCATTGTCCGGTGGTCAGTTTTTTTCCTGAAAACCCATAAACTCCTTTCTCCAGTTCTCCGGTAATATTTGCAATCATTGCTTCTATTTCTGCTTTCATCTCTTTTCCCGGAGGGTTAATGCCTTGCTTTACCATCCGCACGAAGGGGCTGTCGTTCAAGGTGTAATTGCGAAACTTTTCCGGAATATAGGTCACGTAGATGAAGGATTCGTGGCCCAAGGTATAGCGCATGCTGTAGTACTTGTAGTTCTCCCTGCTAACATCGGAATAATGCTTTGAGTTATCCGGTGTAACCATTCTTTCCCAAAAGAAATCCTGTTTTTGAAGCCATGTACCCTCCGGCCAACTTCGGAGCAAACGGTTTAAAAACTCGAAAATATTTTTTTTTGTCTCTGGGCTGGTGATCCCGTATGGCTTGTGCCTCAACCTGAACCCCAGTGAAATTTCCCCGTTCGAATGCTCCAGGTAATTTTCCTTTACCTCACGGATCAAAAAGAAATTCCTCAGGTCAATCATCTTTTAAAGACTTTTAATACACTTCCCGGTACGTCATGGATCTTAACGCTTCTTGTTTTAAGCCAAGCCTTCTTTGCGCCTATATAATCGCGGGAATTCTGCCGTTGGTTGGTATCAATGATGTACCCTACAATCAGCCAGCACAACAGGGTCAAAACTGTAACCCATACTCCTCCGACTACTATCAATGCCAGCGTACTGATCAAGACAATTTTGATATGGTTGGGACGGATTCCCAGGAAATAGCTTTTCCGGTTTGCCAAGTATTGATATCCTATATTGGGGCGTTCTTCGTTTTCCACGACCGAAGAGGGCAATTAAACCATTAGAAAAAAGAAAGCTTCAATTAGGACTACCAACAAAAAGGCCCCTTTTATCACTTTTGCCAATTTTGGGTTGTTATCCGTGGAGTCTGTCCCCCAGGCGATGATGGCAATGAGGATGCCGATTGCGCCAACCACGGATAGGATAACGTTCTTATTTTGTGATATTGGCGCCAAACTCGCTTTGATGGCATCAAAAAAACCTTGTACAGGATTTTGTGCAAACGCTCCATAGGGTGCCATCGCTGCTATCATAAATACAATTAAAGTGGTGACTTTTCTTTTAAATTTTGTTTTTTTCATATTTCCGATCTTTCGTTTAAATATCTGATGGTGGTGGTTTTTGTAGTGGCTGTATTTTTGGTTTCTTTTTCCCGATCTCCTTTTTCCTTGTTGCGCACGTGCTCCAAAAGGACTTTTGTAATGCTTTCATCATCCCCCAACTGATCCATCTTGAAAACAATGTGACCTAGTTTTTTGAACAACTCCAGGTCTTGCTCAACCGAGGGTATGGTAATCTTAATTGTCTGGGACACTCTTCCTTGTTTTCTTTTGTATGCTATGTGCTTCTAATCTTATCGGCTTTACAATCTTGCTAATGGGATGCCCATAGTTTTTTGATTGCTCTCAAAATTCCAGATTGCCAAGGGGTGTGGCTTTGTACCAATTAAGCTATGAACTAAAAATATTTTTCAGTGCACCTTCTTGTACAAAGCTGTTGCCAATTTAGTTAATTGATTAATATATAGCCAAAATATTGAGGGATAATTTACAATTTCTTAAGAAATAATATGTTTTTACTTTTTATTTTAAAATGTTATATGAATATGTAAAAGGAGTATGGGAAAATGGTTATGCCACCGGGCTGTCACTACTCGATGGCCATCACTCTAGGCCATTTCGATCTCAAACAGGCCGTTTCATCCCTTTTTCGCTTCTATCCATAACACCCAAGGGGGGACGGCATTCAAGCCTACCTGGAGCCTGGCTTCGCATGGTGGCCACTAGTCTATGCTGCTCTCCTTGACGCTGATTATCCAGTGATTTGCCACGCCCTCTATATAAACTTTGTTCAGCTGTTGGAATAGGATACTCCCATTACCAATACTGCCCCACAAGCCACCCAAATTGCTTATGGGAGAACCCTATCCAACAGTAGGCATAGAGCAACGTGGCAAATCATCTATGCAAACTATGGAGGTATAAAATATTTGCCTGATGAAAGAAAAACAAAAGGTTGATAGTTTCACGTGAAACACTATAAAAACATTGTATATAACGATACTTTTAGCTATCTTTATATCATAATAATCAATCGAAAATATAAACACTTATTATCATGATGAAAACAAATGACACTAGGCTGATCGGCAACATTGGTGGCGATGCAGAAGTAAAAACAATGGATAGTGGCAAAGGTCTTATTACTTTTTCCTTCGCTACTTCTGATCAGTTTATTAACGAAGCTGGCGATAAGGTTAAACATACTGACTGGCATTCCTGCCAGATATGGAGGCAAAAGGCTGAACAGGCTGAAAAGCTGGCTGGCATGTTGACCAAGGGCAAAAAATTGGCCATTGATGGTAGGGTCCGCTATCACTCCTTCTCCAAAGATATCAATGGTGAAGAGGTGAGATTTAAGACTGCCTATATCTTGATTGATGGTTTCTTGTTCCTCTCGAAACTTGACGATAACAAAAACAACAGCGTTGAACCCGCTGGGCCGGATGCACCAGTTGAACCCTGATCTTAATCAATGTAATCAAAAAGGGGAGTTACCGCTCCCCTAATTTTTAATCTTTAAATAATAATAATAATGGAAACAAATGTAGTTAAAAATGGCAGCGATAACAAGGCTGCAAAAAATGGTAAGCAGGTAAAAACCAACAGCACCAAGGGACTTAATACCACCGATAAGGTGGCTGTTAAGGAAAAACCTAGTAATGAGCTGGTAATGATTGAGGAAATCGAGAATTCCTTACAGGCTGAAACTCTTAGAATTGATGGCCAGAAATCAAAGCTGGAAAACCGCCGGGAACAAATTCAAAATGTTAGGGATTTACTGGTGTATTACAGGGAAACCGATAAGGCTTTGAACTTGTTGGGCAAGGAAGAAATCAAAGCGGAGATCTCTATTACAATTACTTCCCCCGATGGGGTTTGCTCGATCCGTTCTAACAAGATCGATACTGCTAAAGCTATAATAAAATTGCTGGGGTCTAACTCTAAAGACCGTTTGGCGGAATTAGTCAATATCAATGTTTAGGGTGTTTTTCGATTAGGGAAAGGGGTTTGCCCCTTTCTCTTTTTTTTATCCCTACTCCCCTTTTCCAATCAGTTTAACCGATGTCAATTAAATTAAATTGAATTATTATGCCTCGATTTAGAAATGAAACCTTAAGCAATCAAAAATCCCTGGAAGATATTATGTTTCCAGTAAAAATCTCCGAAAGCCATGCCCGATTTGGTACGGACTTTTGTAGCCAGATCAGCCGTGTGGTGTTTAACCCAACTTCTCAAAAGATTATTGCTTTTCACCCTGCAACTTATCGTTTTGTACCCAATTCCGAATTCATCGCTCCTATCATTGAAAAAATGGAGGCAGGGTTTGGGCCTGAAAACCTTGATTACGTGGTGCAGTCTTTTGAGGATAGACAGTTTTTTGTCTCTGTTAATGTCAAGTCGGTATTGTATGAGGTCACTAAGGATGATATGGTTTGCCCCATGGTTTGCTTTAGAAACTCTTATGATGGCAGGGTAAAACAGGCAATTTCCTTGGCTTATTACCGTCAGTTATGTTCCAATGGCTTGATGGGGTTTGCCAAGCATTATACCATGGAAGCCAAGCACAGCCAGGGCAATGAATTGCCGGCCAGCTTGGATAAAATCTTGGATGATATCAGTGCTGCAGGAAACCGATTGAGTGAATTTAGAAGGCTGGCCGACCGCAGGGTTTTGCCTGATGAGCTTAATGAAATGATGGAAGTGGTGAAGAAAAACAAATCACTGAATTTCCCTGTACGCAATATTGGCAAAGTACCCTCCATAGCCATCAATGAGGCCAAAAGGCTTGATGTTGATCTTAACGCTTGGTTGGTATACAATGCCTTTAACAACGTGCTGAATCATTCTGATACCCGCTTGTTTCCGCATGAGAAGGAGCGCATTGATAAGAATGTACTTTCCTATGTAGGTTCTTTTTCCAATTAGGTAATCTAAAAAATACATATACACCTTTTTAAAATTTTATGCAATGGACAATTCAAATCATGGTTGCGATCCTGCCACTCACAATCCAGAAATTATACAGCTTGATTTTGGCTTTGAGGTACGGAGACACAAGACAATAAAGAAAAATAAAGATGATGATTTTGTTCTCGATATCATTGATTTAATTTCAGCACCTATTATCTCCTTCCCTTCCCAATGGATGGGCTCCTTACCAAAGGAATTGATCAAAGATATTCCTATGGCCCGCTTTCTTTCGGTATTTGACAAAGAATTTAAAGCAACATTCGCAGAAGTAGTGGCCTACTTAATGCCAAGGACACTTGATGCACCCATGTCCCATGATTGGACTGAAATCTATTTTTGGGCAGGTTTTCAGTATTTAAATGTTTTTGGAACTGAAAATGCTAAAAGGGATTTACGGGAAATGGGAATTAATGGGCTTAACAGCTACCAACATAAGCTTTTGGATGATCTAAGGCTTTGGTTGTATAAAAAACGCCGAGAGGTTATCAAAGCACGTTTAAAAGCCGATAAAAAGAATGATGTCATCAATGGGCTACAAAGTAACATAACATTGTTTAACCAAAAATGAATAAGAATATGTTTGATAAACCAATAAAAAGCCTTTATCTGCAAAACCTTACGGAATGGGACAATGATGCCCTGGCTAAACTAAGGTCTTTATTTGGTATTAGAGAAAATGCCAAAGTTGCAGTTCGTGTTATGCACGTGTACCTTCAAGAGAGGGAAAATTATCTAAATGAAGTCTCTAAATTCCGATCTGAAATCGATGCCCTAAATGAGCGGTATTCCACTTTAGTAAGGCAAAATAAAAGGGATGCTTCATCTCAAGGCCTTTCAAAAGGAAAAAGAAATCATTGAATTACTAAGCAAGCACCAGGATAAATAAATGGAATCTTTAATGGGCGTACCTGGCAGGATCTGGCCCTGATAGGGCAACCATTGGCCAACATGATTATAATACTTATTGGTGAATATTTTAAAATGCTGGTGTGGATCATGGCCAAAAATCTCCTCCCCAAGTCGATTTTTCTGTTTTTTTGCTGGCTTGCCCAGAATTTTACTGGCCAACAGATCCTGATCTCTTCTTGATCACAGAAACCTAACCGACTTAATAAAAAAACCGCCCCCAAACCGGGAACGGCCTTTTGAAAGAGGTGTTAATCCACCAACTTTCCCGTACCATTCATCCTGAATTAATAACCGGCAACATATTTTTGTTGTGGCCGGTTATGGATTGTATAGCTGGCCAGCTGTACTTCATTTTTTTTATCAAATACATTCATCCATGTCCACTTAGGGAATTTCTTGTCCAGTAACCTCACCAGGGACAAAAGGTTTGATGAGTGATATGTAACACAGTGGGCACTTCTGTCAGGATTGTTCCCAACTTTGATGATACATTTATATTTACTTTCCCCGGACATAACTTATTTTTCCCAACGGCCTCCTACCTTTTTATAGCCCATTTCTGTCATAAATTTGTTAAATGGCTTATCTGTTTCACTTGTATTGTATATTTCGCGGGCTTCTGAGTCTTCAAACACGGCTTTTTTTATTTTCTTTGGCAGTTCTTCGAATTCAATATCTTCCACCAAATCATTTTCCGAGTTGACATTCAGGGTATTGTCCAGCTCATTTGAAATGTTTCCAAAATTAATTTCACTTTGCTTTTCCCTGATATCCCTGTCTATCATTTCACGTACATATCCTAACCACTGCCCTGTTAGCAACCCGTGATAAACCCATCCACCGGTATTTCTTACCATGGAAATTGTTGACTTCCCTTTGCCCGCTTTTTGGCTTCTTGAATTTTTAACCTTGGTGTCGTATTCAATCTTTGCCCCCTGCAAAGAATACCTGACATATTCAGGACTCCAAACAAACTTGTACTCCTCGGATACTTGCTCGACCTTTACCCTTTGTCTTATTTCCTTTACCTTCTCTGCTAATACATTCCATGTAAGAAGTTCCTTTTCCCATTCAAATACCATTCCAGCAGGTTTATCGTCAATTTCTTTCGGGCCATGTTTGAATATGAACTTAATACCAATTATACTCTTGCCTTTTTTTATTGGCGACCAGGTGAAGTCCATAAAAGTCCCTTTGAATTCCTCCTGAACAACGTCAATTACTCTTCTTTTAAAATTCATCCAACGGTCATATTTGTCGGACATATCCATTTCCTTCTTTAAATCCTCCAGTGATACTTCCCATATTTGTTTGTAGGTCTGCTTTTGCCTGGCAATCCAGTAAAATACTTTGCTCACCCTGGAACTAAATTCCCTTAAATCTTCAATGGCTCCTTTAGTGAACCCCGTTTCCAATAATGTAAGCACTTTCTTAAATGCTGGATTGAGGTGGATTTCTAATTCTTTTCCTCCATCAGGATCAAAATCAACGGTTGGAAAGGGCACAATAAACCTGTCTTTATTTATGCCCAGGTGTTCCATCATAAAACTGCTGGGCAAATAGAATTTTCTGTTCATCAGGCTTTCTGCTACTTTAGCCCGGTTTTTTGCCATATTCTTTTTATCAGGATCCAGGGTCATCACCATATCCAAAGGAATTTTATAGCTCATCTTGCCAGGATTCTCCATGTGATTATGGTTTAATACCTCATGATAGACATTTAATTCTATCTTTGTTAAAGAATCCTTTTTAGAGCTTATTAATACATTTGGATTGTAAATGGTGTAAATGCCTGGATGTCTTGGTACTTTATTCACTTCCATAGAATATTTCCCAATACTAAAACCTATCGGGCTACATTCCAAATTTATTTTGTACACTTTATTGTGTTATATCCCGTATTTTTGTAGCCTTTTCCATTAATATTATATACAATTTCTTCGTTTCTCATGGAGAATCCTACTTTAGTGGTCTCCGTATTTTTGTAGCTTTATTTAAATAAATATTTTAGCTCACCCGTATTCATGTAGCTTTGAAATAGATAATTTCTATTAGCTACAAACCCGTATTTATGTAGCTTAATGCATTCTTGGGTTGATTGGAAAGCCTGGATTTATCCGGATTGCCTCTCAATTTGGCTACAAACCCATATATATGTAGCTTTCATTGGTATTACGTAAATTAAAATGTTGCTTTATTATCTAATTTAGCCGTTTTAATGCACTCTTAATGTACCCATATTTTTGTAGCTTCATAATTCTTAATCTAAGCTCCAGCTAATTTATTAACGAATAATACGTGATTTTATAGGCTTTTACCCAACAGTCACCGCTCCATAATTGATTGTTCTTTATTGTCATTCCCATAATAGTGTAGCTTTCACAATTTAACATTAACCCAAAAGAGGCCTTGATTGCTCCGATTCAAACATTTCTTCCCTGGCATCGGATACCCATATTTATGTAGCTTTATTAAATATTTTGCTGGGGGCCCAAGGGTAAATTGAAAATCAGAATGGGATTTACAAACAATGGTTAATCCATATTTATGTAGCCTTTTGCAAGTATTTATATGTCCAAAAGATGACTTAAACGGTCAAAAAGGACGATTTCAGCATTGATGATTGTACCCGTATTAATGTAGCCTCATTATCCCTTATTGTTGTATTGTTTATGACCATGTTCCCTTATCCAAGTAGCCTTAAAAGGCATGTATTCCCATATTTTTGTACACTGCAGAAGTACCTTTACCCATATTACTGTAGCCCAGAAGCTGTCCTAACCACCAAATACACAACTAGTTAAGGCTTCCTTAAGAAGGTATAAATAAAAATGTAAATAAAAATGCATTAACAAGGTGAAAAATCTCCTCCCAAAGTCGATTTTCCGGTTTCTTTTATTTGCCACCCACTAACCTATTTTACTCCTAACCCATTAAATGATGAATAGTTCGGGAAAATTGGAGGCGGCAATGCTAAGAGCATTAGTATTGCCCAATACTTAACATAACCAATGGTTATAATGAAAAAAAATTTAACGTGGGGATTTTTAACTTTCTCCTTCTGCCTGTCAAAGGTTTTTTGAAATTTATTCTCTTTTATCCGGCGGTTTTTTGTGGTGTGGCGTGATGGGTATGCTGATGAAATTCGTTATAATCATTAAAACCTTTGTATTGGATGCTCATATCATTGATTTTCATATTTGGGAATGCTTCCTGTAAAGCGGCTAATACTTTCGTCCCTGGAGCGTCATTTTGTTTGTAGAGATTAATGCTTTGATAGCCTTTGTCTTTGATTTGAGCTATCGCTTGATTGACCATATTGTTGGAATTTAAAACAATGGTATCGGTTTCAGGGGTACTGATACCCTCGCGTTGTAAATGGGTAAGGTAATCAAAAAATCCTTCAAAAATGTTGACCTCTCCTTTAGGGCTGCTGCCCTGGAAACTGGATACCGCTTTTTTACCATGGGCATATTTTATCTGGAAGTCCCCTACCCTACCCCGAATCTCAAACCCTTCTTTATCACTTGGGAATCCACTGGCATACCAACGCTTTTCCGGGGTTTTATTGAAGTGGAAATGCACTTGTTTTAGATGGTTTCGGATAATCCCCATGCTGAAGATCCCCCTGCCCTTGACATAATTCAAGGTGGATGGCGAGAGTTGATCCCGCACCTGGTCTATCACAATTTTATTGGAATTGCCCGTGGTCAACTTTCTCCTATGGTGTGGCCGATTGATTTCAAGGCCAGCCAGGAGCTTTTCAGCAAATGCCAATCCATCTTTCGGGGTATGGGGCTGGCTTTTTTCACTAAGGTATTCACAAATCAAGTCCAAACCGTCACCGGACTTTTTACCGACATGCCCAAAATCATGCCACTTGTTATTATCGGTATATACGTAAAAAGACCCTTTTTTTTCGTCCCTGAAGGGTGAAGTATAGCGGAGACTCCTGCCACTCTCCACAAATTCCCCTCCCAATTTTTCCACGATATCTTCAACCGGGATTTTTCTTAATGCACTGACGGTAGTACTCATTTCATGGCGCTGGTTATCTGGCAAATCTTCCTGGTTTCCTCAAAGGTGAATAACCAGGGGTCATTGAACCGCCTGTATAGTTGTTCATAATTGAGGCCAAGCTTCTCTGCTACTTTTAATTTTTTCAATCCAGCTGCCTTGACTTCATTTTCCAATTGGAAAATTAGCCCTTTATACTGATCGTATAAACCTAGGGGAATTTCCAATAAACTACAAATTTCCTCTACCTCCTCCCCTTTCCATAACCTGGGGTTTTCCATTCTGCGGTACCATGCGGCACGGCCTAAACCTGTTATTTCATAGAGTTGAACTTGCTTCATCTTTACCTTTCCCAGGTGGTCGATCAGCTGCTTGTTAAATCCTTCCAACCAGGTTTGGTAGTGATTGATGATTTTATCATTGTTCATCGTGTTTTAATCATTGGAAATGGATGGCCTACATATAGGTTTTTAATAGGGTGCTGCCCTCCTTTAACTCTTTAAGTAAACGATAAACGCCCAATGCCACCAGTTCCTTTTGGGAGAGGCTAAATTCCACATGTGCAACCTGCAGGACTTTTGCAAGGTCAACCTGCATGGCTATGGTCGTGTTGTTGGTAAATGGTGTGTATTTTGCTTTAATCTCTTCCAATTCAACTTCCAGGCTGGATTTGATGCTCTCGACAGCGGAACGGCTCTTGTCCCTTTGCCTGTTTCTTTGCTTTTCTTCTTTTTTCTCGGTTATTTTCTGTGCCTGGCCAGTAACATCTTCTATGCGGGATGATGAGGGGGTGACCCCCTTACTGTATCTTTCTGAAAATCTTTTCTTTGCCATGATATTGCTATTTTAAGGTGTTTAATACTGCTTCTGTAAATTCAATCATCACTTCCCTGGTGGACTGGGAGCTTTTGTCTTCTTCATCCGGGAATGAAATGGTGTCCATGTATTTTAATCCTTCCCTTTTTAACAGGCCCGGCAGGAATACTTTTACACCAAATTGCTTTTCCCAGTTTTTGTAATTGTCCATGAAATCATAATAGGCACTGGTCCCCTTTTGCATCATGCTTCCATACCAATAAACTTTGTTTTTGAGGGTTTTGTTTTCCTGGAACAGCTTTTCGGTGATCAGTGGGACTATATCATCAAAAAACTCTTCAAGGTCAATCCTTGACAGTTGAACAGGTACAAGCACCAAATCGCAATCCAGGGCAGAGAGGTAGGTATACTCGTTCATGAAACCTGGGGAATCGACCAGTAAATAGTCTATCCCATCCTTTTCCAGGTTTTTTCTATCAGGCAGGATGTTTTCGTAGAAAAACTGCTCATTGGTTCCCATGATCTCATAATGGCCATCAGATTCACCGGAAGCCTTAATATCATTGCTCCTTAACTTGGGTGGGGTGCCTTGACGGTCTGTAGAACATAAAACCACACTTTTGCCAAAGTGATAGGCCAGTGTATTGGCCAGGAGAATGGAAGTGGTGGATTTGCCTACCCCTCCTTTTGGTGAAAAAAGTAAAATGATCTTCATGGTGTTTTACTGTTAAATCCTTCTTGTTATAAAGTTATAAAGATATAGAATTATATATATATATGTAAATATATAAAAATATAAACATATAACAATATGGATAGCTAATATTGTAAAACAATATATATACAAAATAGTAATACACTAGTATTATAAACATATAGAGTTATAAGATTATAATTCTATATAAATAATTGGCCTTTGATCATCATTTTGGGAAAAGTGAGTCCAGGTGACAAGGGTAGGTGATATTTGTAGTTCCCATGGAATATACATATCTTAGAAAATATATACATATCCTATGAAATGATGTAGGCAAGTTGGATTTAGAAGGCCTTTAAAAGTCCTTTCTAAATGGTTTTGGAAAAGCAAAACCTAACTTGTCACCGCCCGAATGCCGTGAAAACAATACTAGCGGTTCCCTTGTCTTGTGATTGAGAATAATATAAAACAACTATGAAAAAACACACGAAATATGGAAGGCCACCATTGGCTATTGACAAAAAGCGGACTATTGAAGTATGTATTATGGTCAATAAAAGTGAATTGGAAAAGCTTAAAACAGTGTTTGGAAAATCAAATCTACGTGGAAAAATGAGGGATTATTTGCTGGAAGTGAATCAGAATATTCCTAATAATGGGGAACAAAAAGCCACTTTGGACAACACTTTGGTATTCCAATTGAAAAAGATCGGTGTAAACCTTAATCAACTATTGTTCCAGATCAACCTGGGAGGATACCCCATCGACGGGGAAACCGAAGCCCTGATCAAGGAGCTCTCCCAATTGATTAAACAGAAGTTAACCTAGTATGTTTATCAAAGTAAGCTCCCCCCGCTCACAATTTTATGGTGCCATATACTACCACGAGAGTAAGGTAGGGGAGGGCAAAGCAGAAGCCATTGTTGATATGACCTATGAGTCCAGTGCTACCATGAAAGCCCAATACCTAGAATCCGTGACTAAACTGAATCCAAGGGTAACCGATAACCGTGGATATGACATCGCGGTTGCTTTCCATCCTGAAGAGCAGCTTACAGATGAAGAAATGAGGGTTTTGGCCCTGGAAGTGTTAAACAACCTGCAATTTACAGATACACCCTACGTGGTTTACCGGCATTTGGATAAACCTCATGGCCATTTTCATATCGTCGTTCCCTCTGTAAGGATGGACGGCAGTAAAGTTAAGGAGTGGAAAATCAATGAAAGGGCAAAGGACACCGCCATTAAATTAGAAAAGAAATACTCCTTACGGCATACCGAAAGGGTAGGGAAGACCAACCTGAAGAATGATTACCAAGTTGAAAACTATAGCCTGGCCAGGGCTGCAAGTTTATATAAAGGAAAGCTCTCCATGGAAAATGTGAGCCCCGAAGCTCTCCATGATAAAAGCCTTACCCAATTGAGAAAGGAATATGGCAGGGAAAACATTGCCCAATTACAAGATTTCTTTAAATCAAAAGGAATGATTGACAAATCAGAAAGACAACAACTGATGGAAGTATTGGAGCAGTACCGGCTAAAGACTTATAGCTATTCCGGATTTGAAAAGGCCTTGGCCAACGATGGTTTCTACGTCCGGAAATTGTACGGCGACAATCTAGTCTACAGGTTGCCTAATGGGAAATTCCAATTCAATGCGTCAAAAATTTCAAAGACCTTTACTTACCAAAACCTGGAAAAATATTACCAGGGTAGGAGGGGGGCTAAGGTTTCAACCAGCGACCAATATACCAAACGGTTGGCCAACCGTATTTTCAATGAACAGAAAACCATCGAGGGGTTTGTTCAGGCCGCCTATAAGAATGGCATAGCCGTACAATTTGCCACTTATCAGGACGGCAGGGCATATGGGATCAGTTTCACCAATATGAAAACAGGAGAGGTGCTGAAAGGCTCCCAAGTTGGCTTATCATTAAACAAAATCCTTAAAAAATACCAACCGAGTGAAAAAATTAAGAATAAAACACCTATATTTTATCCTTCAGTACTAAAAGAGGCAAAACGAATGGCTGATAAGTTAGGGTATATGCTTGAACAAAATGAGCAAAAACGCAAAAGGGACAGGTAATGACGGTAATGGAATCAAGAAATAATATCCGTCAATGGACCTTTGGTGCGATCCTGGTAACTTTTCTTTTTATCACATTGCTCCATTTGGAGGTAACCCGCCTGATCCCTGAACATTTTAAGGGTTACTATGTCCTCAATGATAAACTTATGCCCCTGGCATGGGAGATGCGTTACCTGTTCCGTGCCTTGTTTATATTTGCCTGTGCCTACGGTTCAATGGCCACCAGCGTAGTAAACCGGGAAATCAACCCCAACGGTATTTGGTATTTCGCACTGGCCAGCTTGATGCTGCTTTATGGTTATTTTCCCAGTCTGGAATGGTACAATGCCTTTGTTTTCCCCATCACAACTTTTGTAGTCCTTCTCAATGCCAAACACCTGCCTGAACTGGGCATAAAACTTAAAACCAGGGAATTCTATTACAACCACTACAATAGAAAGCAAAAGAGGGGAGGGGTTTTGTTTCCGCTTAAGGGGAAGAGGCTAAAAAGCGTGGTGGAGAAAGAAGCAGATTTTGCCAAGCCCTTGTCAATTATGGAGCCGGATGAAACCTTAATTGTCGAGGCTGGAACAGGTAAAGGGAAGTCAAGGGGTTGTATTAGCCATTATATTCATTCCTGCATTGAGAATGGCTGGAACGTGGTGATACACGACTTCAAAGGAAACCCAAAAAACCCAAAACATCCGGAACTGACCAAATTTGCCATGGATTCGGTGAAAAGGACCAAGCAACAGTATCAATTGAATGTCATGGGTTTTACCGACCCTTCTTTTACCAAGAGGGGCAATATCTATGACCCGTTTGCCATTAAAAATGAACAGGATGTCAGATCGGTCAATGAAGCCTTGATGTTTTCGCTAAATAAATCCTGGGCTAAACAGTCCGGGGGCGACTCCTTTTGGAAAGACAATGCCATTGCTCTGATTAATGGAATCACGTTGACAACCAAATTCTACCGTCCAGAATTATTGACCCTACCGCACCTTGTGGCCATGGGTATTCGCGATACTGATGAAGTGATCGATGCATTTATGAATGTTCCGGAAAAACATTTGTCAATTAATTTTCAAGCATTCAAAAACGCTTACAACCTGGCCAAAGAAACTGCTGGCTCGATCATCTCTTCTGCCCAAATCCCATTGGTTACCTTGAATGATCCGGTAATGTTTTGGGCACTTTCGGGAGACAGCAGCATGGGCGATGATTTTTTCACCCTTGACTTTAATAGTGAAGTCCCCTTTATCCTTTCCGTTTGTAACAATGCCATGATGCCAGTGCATACCCATGGTGTAAATACTTACCTAAAATCAATCCTGGCACGTCTTAATGCCGGCTCTAACCGGCCCACGGCACTGATCCTTGATGAGTTTGATCAAATATACCTTGATGGCATAGACCGTGCCATAGCCACCGTAAGGGAGGTGGGCACCAAGATAGTGATCGTACTACAGGCTTATAAGCAGTTGGTGGATAAAATGGGGGCTCCTTATGCCGACAAAATTATGGACCTGGGGCAAAACCGGATAATAGGAGGGGGGGCATCCCCGGAATCCTTAAAGAAGTTCGTGGATGGCTTTGTTCCCAAATACCAGGATCTTGAAATGAACCTCAGTCAGTCAGGATCCAGTGAGGACACGGCGGGAGTGCGTACTGCCGATAAGAAGGTAGTGGAAGTCCCAGATCTGGTAGGGCAGGAAAAATTCCATTTTTCCGGGGCGGTTTCCACTGGCGAACCCAATACTTTTTTCAATCTCCCGTTCAAAGTGAACACCCTTGACCTGGAGAGCATTAAACTGCCCTTCATGAACAAAAAGCTGGAGGCAAAGTACCACCAATTTGCCAGCATGACCAAGGTGGGGCCGGATGGAGAAGAACTGGCCATCACCAAAGAGGAAAGCACGGCAGCTTATGAAGAATATATTAACCTGGCCATGGAAGATAACAGGACCAGGATTTTCAAGGAAGCAGATGAATTTATAGAAGATCTGAAACATGGACTTATTTAGCCAAGTACAAACGCAATTATCAGAGCGGGAAATAACTATGATGCTGAAGGTTTTCCCCCCTGATATGTATCAGCCTTTTGACCCAGTGAGAAAGAAGGACCACCGCTTTATAAAAATTGACCTTCCTCCTTATACCACCCTCTATGTGTACAAAGATCCTGATCAACAGGTCAAGATTTACAGTAGCTCGGATATGGGCTTGATATCAAAGGACACATTTCTATCCTATATAAGCTCAGATATTGCCCTGGAGACCCTTTCCCATAACTTAGAGAGGGAAACCTTCCCTTTTGTCAATCTTCCCTCAGAACCCTTTTATTTTAGCGGGGAAGATTTGACTGATGAAATACTGGGCCTGGAAGTGGCAGATGATGATGATTATAATGTGCTTACCTCGGTTTATGGGGATACTTTGCCTTTGACCTATAACCGAAAAACAGTCAATTTTGCATTTTTGTCACAGGCCTGTAACAGTTGTCATTTTTTTAATACTAACCCTGGCCTTCACCATACCATGAGACTGAAAGAGGCAAATTCCATCGTGGTTGGTTTCAATCCTTTGTTTTCCTTTCAAAATGACCCGGGATCGGTGGGTTATATCAATGCCCCTTTCGTGGACAGGGGATTGTTTGGATATCTTAAAAAGGTTTTAAAAGAATTGGACAAACCTTTCACTTTTAATTTACACTCTGCCGATGATTATTACTTCTTTTTAAAATACCTTATTTACAGCCAGGAGCAGACCAATGCGAAAATCTCGGTGTTGAGCATTGAAAAAATCAGGAAGCGGGTAGAATTTATCGTGGGTTTTAAAACTGAAATCAATCCCATTAAAATGAGGAAAATAGGGGCAGCCCTAAATGAAACTTTTCTTGAAGCTTTTACTTACGATGATCAACTCCATGGCTTTAAGGAAATGGAACTCAATTTGACCGATGGCATTAAAAAAGAATGGTTGAGCTTAAGAACTGAACTCGATGGGGGTGTGCTGAGGGTCAGTGGTATTCACAGTATTGCGCTCTATAAGCCGATGATCAAACGTTTCTTTGGGGATCAGCCCATTGATAGGGTAGGGGGGGCACTGTGATCACCGCCGCTTTGCCACTGAAATGGAGACTTGCTTGTCATCTTTGTGTGAACTTTTGCTAGGATTTTTCGCACCCACAACTGAAGCTTTATCTTGGGAAATTATATTGGCTTTTCCATACTCTTTGCTTTTTATCAATCCTGGCGTAACCGATTTATCGGCACCCATCACATCTAAAACCTTATCAAGGTCTTTTTCAGTCCATTCCCCTTTGTTGTCGTTCAATAAGGGCTTTAATTGTTCGGCTTCCTTCCTGGAAATATTGATCACATTGGTGTACTTGTATTCATTGGTCAGGCCATCTTGCTTGATTTGCAGGTTGGCCACAAAGTCGCCATATTTTGGACTATGGTATACTTTCGGCCCTACTTGCTGTCCATTGGCCAATCGCTGAAGTTCGGATTGGTTGAATTTATACCCACCTAATTTTTCACGTATCCCCACTTCCGCGGGTGTGCGGATAACCACCCCGTTTATCCTGGGGTCTATTTTCACCAGGAATACCCCACTGTCACGCTTTAATGAGAAGAATTGACCTTGTTTTAGACCTTCAACTTCTTCTTTGTTGAGCTTTTGATCCAGGATTTTTTCGGGGATCTCCAACTTTGGGGCTTTGAGTTGAACGGAAATCCCCTTTTCTATTTCACCTTGTCCGTTGATATATGTTTCCATTTTCAGGTTCAAATCCCGCTTTTCCTTGCCCCCAATATCCATTCCTTTCCAATGTAAAGTACCGCCTGACTGCAGTTTCATTTTTTCATTGTCGGTATAATTTCGTTTAAGAAAGGAACCGCCAATTTCATTGGCGGTATATAGTTCCATCCTCAAGCTTTCTTTCCTGTCTGTTTCCCCTTGCATTTTTAATTATTGTTTTGTTGGAGCTATTTATTAATTGTCTTTTCGAAATAGTCAATTAAAGAAATTGATGCATTGTGTGCGTTGTAAAAAACCTTTCCAAAATAGTTTTTGTAAATCCCACGAGGGTTTAAGGGATAAAAATATTTTAGTTCATAGTCTGAATTGCCATCATTTTTTGGCACTTGCTCAACTCTTGTTAGGGTTATTGATATACTGGCGTTATTGTCCTTTATATCTATTATAAGTAAATTTTTTATGCTAGTCTTATATATTATGGCTAGAATAAAACCTTGATAGACATCTTTGAACCAACCTTGGGTAACAATCCTTCCCGACTCCAAATCCCTTGAAACTATTGCTGATTTTGGATCATCGTATAATTCAAGTACGAAATCATCCGCTAGTTTGAAAAGTTCAGCTTTATCTTTCCCTACAATATCAAAAACTTTAGTATAGGTTACATTTCCCGTATTTTCGTTAACCCCCCATTTCCCTTCAATTTCATTTAATAGGGCCTTGACCTTCTTGTTTTGGGCATGGCATAAAAAGCATGGTATAAAAATTAATATAACACATATGTGCCTTGCAATTTTCATGATCAACATATTTTTAGTTAATCAATTTTGATAACCCTATGGTCATAAGTGCGCTGTTCAGCATCTATCACCCTCAAATGAAATACCCCACCTCTTATCGATTGCAAATCATCATATACCAATTCATTGCTGCCAACTGCCAATTGCACATACTCTGCCTTCAAAATCTTCCCTGTTAGTGTAAACAGGATAACTTTGACTTCCTGGTAGGTGGTGGATTCAATTTTAATGGTGAATGATGATCCAAAGGGCTGTGGATATACTGAGGAAGAAGCTATCGATAACCCTTTGTTGAGGCCCGTGATCATTTGCTCCGCTTCCACGGTCACCAGGCTTTCTTTCAATACAGTTCCTTCGCACACTTCTTCGGTAGTTATGGTCAGGCTTACATCAAAAACGCCTTGGTTAAAGTAAATATGTGATGGGTTTTGTTCTGTTGAAACAAGGGCATCGCCAAAGTTCCAATTGTACCCTGCAGCTGTAATCCCGGCTACAAATTCCACCCTTTCCCCCACGCTAATGGTGGTCGGTGCAGTTGTAAAATCAAAATCAACAACTACAACGTCAAGGGTGAATTCTGATTTTTCCGAAATGCAGCCAAAGGTGTTTTCAGCTTCAACGTAATAGGTGGTGGTGGTATCTGGGGTAACATCAAATGTATTTCCAATCTTTACCAGGGCATCACCTTGATACCAGCGATATAGGTTTTCTATCGTGCTGCCTATAATATCCAGCGTGGTAGTTTCTCCGTGACAGATCAATGGTGGCCCATCGATTACCGGTGCAACTGGAGAAGCGGTAATATTGACGTCAAGGTCTTTTGTCACCGTGCAGCCATTTACCGCTACGGTATAAGTAGCAGTAAATTCACCCATTCCCGCAACTTGGGGATCAATAATTCCCACGTTGATAGATCCTTCAGGAGCATTGATGGTCCAATCACCACCATCAAGGTTGGGAAGACTGTTCAGGTCTATGCTGCCCTCGGATATACATCGGGTGATTTGTGTTTCAGAAAAGCCTAGTTCTTCCCCATTCTCTTTAATATCTATTACGGTAATAAACCTTTTACCATCATCTAGACAACCAAT